>NZ_BSTC01000016.1 GCF_030269305.1 Kineosporia sp. NBRC 101731 | reverse complement strand
GGAACGTCCGATCCTCCTGCAGCATCGCGCTGATCGCGACCCGCTCCCCAAACGTCAACCGTTCACCCGGCACAAGCACCCTCCACCACCATCAGGACTGGTGCAACGACCGTACTAACCCGCCCCCTTGTTCGTGATCATGCAAAACCTCCCCGGAGTTCTAGAACTGTGGCGTTGAGAGTTCTAGAACCCTGGGGAGGTTTTGCATGATCACGGAAGGGTTATGGGGGCATGACGAAGGGGCCGGCGGAAGATCCGCCGGCCCCTTCGGTGACTTCTAGAACATCGTGGCGACGCCGTTCGCGCCGCCCACGGCGATGGAGCCGGTGGGCGGGGTGGAGCCCCGGCCCAGGCGGCCGCCGAGTTCGTCGCGCAGGGCCTCGGCCGCGGCCTGGTCGGGATGCTCGGCGAGGGCGGCCAGGTGCCGCCGGGCCTCGCTGAGCCGCTCGGTCTCGATCGCGGCCAGGATCAGCTCGCGGGCCGCGCCGATCACGTGCTCGCGGGGACGCCAGTGGCCGACCCCGAGGTTCAGGGCGTCGGTGGAGTGCCCGGCCTCGCGCAGCATGGCCAGACCCTGGGCCAGGGCCTCACCGGTGGCGTCGCGGTCGGCGGCGGTGCTGAGCCGGCGCAGGGCCGTCTCGCGGTCGTCGTCGATGGAGAGGCGGGCCAGCTGGATCAGGGGATACCAGGCGTGGTTGTTCTGGGCAACCTCTTCGGCCAGGGCCCAGATGGAGTTCTCCACCCCCCGCTGGGGGTCGCCGCCCTCGTGGTTCTCAGCGGCCATCGCGCCGACGATCTCGGCGAGCCGGTCGAACGCGGCGAAGTCGTTGGGGTCTTCCCCCAGACGGGCGCGCAGTGCTTCTTCCTCGCTGCGGTCCTCGTCGGTGGCGTGCAGATCACCACCACCGAGCTCGACGGGGGTCTCGACGGAATGAGCTGCGGCGATCTCGGCCCGGTCGCCACCGCCGCCTGCGACGATGTCGTCCGTCGAGCGCCGCTTCAGCCGATCCAGCGCTGACATATCGCCCCTTTCGGCAACCTGCGGTGCAGTCGCGGTGCTGTGTTTGCTGGCTGTGTCCGTGCGGTTCTCGGTGCAGAATCGATCCTGGTCACCGGGCAGCTGATACAACCTCGTGGCGTAACGGCAATGTGACGCCCATGCTGCCTGTGAGCTGCCTCTGAGTGCCTCCTGTGTGACGTAGGACCATCTCGACCCTAACGCGTAGGGCCTGCCGACGGCGACCGCTGATGGCTGCCCCCGCGACGTTCTCGCAGCGTACGTCGCTACGGGCAAGCGCTCACCGGGCCGGGTGACATCTTGACAATCGGCTCCGCCGCAGGCTGCGGGCCCGGCGTGCCCTAATCTCCTTAGCGTGGTGACCGCGGACGAGGCGACCGTCGCGAATCTGAGAGCGGCGCGAGGTGCCCTCGCCGGCGAGGCCGTGCGGCGCATGGAAGACGCGCTGCCCTGGTACAGGGCGATGAGCGCGCAGGACAGGTCGTGGGTCGGGCTGATCGCGCACGCGGCGATTTCCGCCTTCATCGCCTGGTACCAGGAGCCGGGTGGGCAGGTGCAGATCACGGCCGACGTGTTCGGTACGGCCCCCCGCGAGCTGACCCGGTCCATCTCCCTGCAGCACGCGCTGGAGATGGTGCGCACGGTGGTGGACGCCGTCGAGGAGCAGGTGCCCTCGATCGCGGCCCCCGGCGCCGAGCCGCACCTGCGCGAGGCGGTGCTGCGCTACTCCCGCGACGTGGCCTTCGCCGCGGCCGGGATCTACGCCCGGGCGGCCGAGTCGCGCGGTTCGTGGGACGCCCGGCTGGAGGCCCTGGTGGTGGACGCCGTCCTGCGTGGCGCCCAGAGCGAGGACCTGCGCTCCCGGGCGGCGGCGCTGAACTGGGGCGCGGCCGTCAAGGTCGTGGTGGTGGCCGGGGCCACGCCGCCCGAGCCGGTCGAGGAGAGCCTGGAGGGTCTGCGCCGCAGCACCCGCGCCGCCGGTGGCGACCTGCTGGTCGGCACGCACGGCGAACGCCTGGTGGCGATCCTCGGTCACGGTGACGACCCGGCCGCGCTGGTACCCGACCTGGCTCCGTACTTCGGTCCCGGCCCGCTGGTGATCGGGCCGGCGGTGAACGGGCTGATGGCGGCGGCCGAGTCGGCCCGCGCCGCGATCTCCGGGCTGTCCGCCGCCCGCGCCTGGCCCGGGGCCCCACGGCCGGTCCAGAGCGACGACCTGTTACCCGAACGGCTGCTCACCGGGGACGAGGAGGCCCGCCGCACCCTGATCGAGCAGGCCTACCGACCGCTGGCCGACGGCTCGGCCCATCTGCTGGAGACGGTCTGGACCTACGTCGAGCTGGGCGGTTCGCTGGAAGGTGCCGCCCGGGCGCTGTTCGTGCACCCCAACACCGTGCGGTACCGACTGCGCCGCGTGAGTGACATCACTAGGTGGGACCCTACTGACGCGCGTGGAGCATTCGTTCTACGGATTGCCATCATCGCAGGTCGGGTGGGCGATACACCGCCCTGAGCGGATTTCGCCCAGCCCTCCTTTGTAGGAACCCTCCAACACCAGGGCCAAACCTTGGTGCTTCCCACGGCGTCCGCCGCTGCTCCGTTCAGCGCATCGTTAAGCACGTGCTCGTCATCGTCGCGCCCGGACAGGGCTCCCAGACCCCTGGTTTCCTCAGCCCCTGGCTGGAGGAACCGGGCGCTGCCGACCGCCTGAACTGGCTCTCGGCCGTCGCGGACCTCGATCTGGTCGGGCACGGCACCACCTCCGACGCCGAGACCATCCAGGACACCGCGGTCGCGCAGCCCCTGCTGGTCGCGGCCGGGCTGCTGGCCCTGCCTCTGCTGGACGTCCCCGAGGTCGGTGCCTTCTCCGGGCATTCCGTCGGTGAGATCACCGCCGCGGCCGCCGCCGGCGTGATCACGGCCGAGCAGGCGATGGTGCTGGTGCGCGAGCGCGGCAAGGCGATGGCCAGGGCCGCCGCGGCCGTCCCGACCGGGATGAGCGCGCTGCTGGGCGGTGACCCGGACGAGGTGCTCGCGACGCTGGAGCGCCTCGACCTCACCCCGGCGAACATGAACATGGCCGGTCAGGTGGTTGCGGCGGGCACGCTGGAGAACCTGGAGCGGCTGAAGGACGAGCCGCCGGCCAAGGCCCGGGTGCGGCCCCTGAAGGTGGCGGGCGCGTTCCACACCCGCTTCATGGCCCCTGCGGTCGAGGTGCTCGAGGGCTATGCCCGCGCGGTCACCACCCACGACCCCCGCGTCCGTCTGGTCTCCAACGCCGACGGTGCGGTCGTGGACGACGGCCGCGAGGTGCTCGGCCGGATCGTGCGGCAGATCAGCCGTCCGGTGCGCTGGGACCTGTGCCTGGAGACGTTCCGCGAGCTGGGCGTCACCGGCCTGCTCGAGCTGCCGCCGGCCGGCACCCTGACCGGTATCGCCAAGCGCGCCCTGCCGGGTGTCGAACTGGTGGCCCTGAAGACCCCCGACGACCTGCCCGCGGCCCGCGCGCTGATCGAGAAGCACGCCGAGCCGTCGGTCTCCCTGACCACCCCCGAGGAATCGCAGGCCATCGCGTGAGCATCAGCAGCAGGCGCGGCGCCGAGTACGCCCGTATCCTCGCAACCGGCAGCCGCCGGCCCGACCGGGTGGTGACGAACGACGAGATCTGCCAGGTCCTGGACTCCTCGGACCAGTGGATCCGCGAGCGCACCGGCATCATCACCCGCCGCTTCGCCGCACCCGGCGAGACCATCGTCGACCTGGCCGTTCCCGCGGCCCAGCAGGCCATGGAGCGCGCCGGGCTGGCCCCGGCCGACATCGACGCGGTGATCGTGGCCACGATCACCCACATGATCTCCACCCCGTCGGCCGCCTCCATGGTCGCGGCCCGGATCGGCGCGGGCAAGGCGGTCACGTTCGACCTGTCCACCGCCTGCGCGGGGTTCTCGCACGGTGTCAGCGTGGCCAACGACATGATCCGCGGCGGCTCGGCCCGGCACGTGCTGCTCATCGGCGTGGACCGGATGACCGACGTCATCGACCCGGCCGACCGGGGCAGCGCGATGATCTTCGGGGACGGGGCCGGCGCCGCGGTGATCGGCCCCAGCGACACCCCGGGTATCGGCCCGACGATCTGGGGTTCGGACGCCGACCAGTGGCAGGCGCTCCACCAGACCCAGTCCTGGACCGACTACCGCGACGAGCGTGACGCGGGCGGTACGCCGCCGTGGCCGGTCCTGACCATGATGGGACCGAAGATCTTCCGCTGGGCGGTCTGGGAGATGGCTCCCGTGGCCCGTAAGGCGCTGGAGGCCGCCGAGGTCGACGTGGCCGACCTGGCCGCGTTCATCCCGCACCAGGCGAACGCGCGGATCATCGACCAGATGGCCAAGCAGCTCAAGATTCCCGACCATGTCGTGGTAGCCCGCGACGTGATCGACGCCGGTAACACCACCGGCGGGTCCATCCCGCTGGCCATGGACCGCGTGGTCACCGAGGGCCAGGTACCCTCCGGAGGGCTTGCCCTCCTGATCGGCTTCGGTGCCGGGCTGAGTTACTCGGCCCAGGTCGTCGAACTGCCCTGAAGTTCTCCGTCCCGCCCCTCGTGGCGGGGCCGAGCAGCAGGCCCGGGTGAAGACGGTGTCCTCATCCGAAACATGCCGGAACACCCACCAGAGCAACACCCACACATAGGAGAAGAACCATGGCTCACACCCAGGACGAGATCCTCGCCGGACTCGCCGAGCTCGTCGCTGAGGAGACCGGCATCCCGGCCGGCGACGTGCAGCTGGAGAAGTCCTTCACCGACGACCTGGACATCGACTCGCTGTCGATGATGACGATCGTCGTGAACGCGCAGGACAAGTTCGACGTGGAGATCCCGGACGAGGCCGTGGGTGGTCTGAAGACCGTCAAGGACGCCGTGGACTACATCAGCAACGCCGAGTCGGCCAAGGCCTGACCTCTCATGACAGGTTCAGTCGACAGGCAGATCGCCGTCACCGGGATGGGTGCCACCACCCCTCTCGGCGGCGATGTGAAGACCACCTGGGAGGCGGCGCTCGCGGGTAGCTCCGGCGCCCGTGCGCTCGAGGCGGCCTGGCTCGAACGGTATCCGACGCTACCGGTCGAGTTCGCCTGCCGCCTGGCCCAGCCGGTCACGGAGAAACTCACCCTGCAGGAGATCAAGCGGCTCGACCCCAGTGGTCAGTACGCGCTGATCTCCGCCCGGGAAGCGTGGGCCGACGCCGGCGCCCCCGAGGTCGAGCCGGAGCGCCTGGCCGTGTGCATGGCATCCGGTATCGGCGGGCTCTACACCACCCTGCAGGCGTACGACACGCTGAACGAGAAAGGCGCGCGGCGGGTCCTCCCCCTGACCGTGCCCATGCTGATGCCGAACGGCCCGGCGGCCGCGATCGGGCTGGAGCTCGGCGCCCGCGCCGGGGTCCACACCCCGGTGTCGGCGTGCGCGTCCGGCGCCGAGGCCATCGCCCAGGGTGCGGACCTGATCCGCCGTGGCCTGGCCGATGTGGTCGTGGCCGGTGGCACCGAGGGTTGTATCCACCCGGTGACCATCGCGGCGTTCGGGGCCATGCAGGCGCTGTCGAAGCGGAACGACGACATCACCCGGGCCTCGCGTCCGTACGACGTCGACCGCAACGGCTTCGTCATGGGTGAGGGCTCGGGCACCGTGGTACTGGAGTCCATGGCCCACGCCAAGGCTCGCGGGGCCACGATCCACGGCATCCTCGCCGGGGTCGGCGTCACCTCGGACGGCTACCACATCTCCGCACCGGAGCCGGAGGGCAAGGGCGCGGCCCGGGCCATCCGCGCGGCGCTGGCAGACGGTGACCTGACCCCCTCCGACGTTCAGCACCTGAACGCGCACGCCACCTCGACCCCGGTCGGCGACGTCGCCGAGGCCAAGGCCATCCGCCTGGCCCTGGGTGACGCGACCGACGGGGTGGCGATCTCCGCGACCAAGTCGATGACCGGGCACCTGCTCGGCGCGGCGGGGGCGCTGGAGGCGATCTTCACGCTGCTGGCCGTGCGGGACGGCATCGCCCCGCCGACCACCAACCTGGACAACCAGGACCCGCACATCACGCTCGACGTGGTGACCAAGGAGCCGCGCAAGCTGCCCAGTGGTGACCGGGTGGCCGTGAACAACGCCTTCGGGTTCGGGGGCCACAACGTGGCCCTCGCCTTCCGCAGCGCGAGCTGAGTAACCCTTCGTGGTCATGCGGACGTTCCCCCGGGAACGTCCGCATGACCACAGCAGACGTCACGGCACGTGAAAAGGGCCGGTCCCCCCGGGTTGGGGACCGGCCCTTCGTACGTGGTGCGGTGGTGTCTTAACCGACGCGGTGCAGCCAGCGCACAGGTGCGCCGTCCCCCGCATAGCGGAAGGGCTCCAGCTCGTCGTCCCAGGCCCGGCCCAGGGCCAGGTCGAGCTCGCGCTGCATGAGCAGGGGGTCGGCGTGGCCGATCTCCATCGCGGCGCGAATGCGGTCCTCGGGCACCATGACATTGCCGTGGACATCCGTCACGGCATGGAAGATGCCCAGTTCAGGGGTATGACTCCAACGCCCGCCGTCTACCCCCTGACTAGCTTCCTCAGTCACTTCGAACCGGAGATGTGCCCAGCCACGCAGAGCTGACGTCAGCCGTGCACCCATACCCTGCGGTGCCTGCCAGGACAGCTCTGTCCTGTACAACCCTGGCGCCGCCGGCTGTTCTATCCAGTCCAGCGACAAGCGCAGCCCTAGTACGCCGCCCGCTGCCCATTCCACATGTGGGCACAACGCGCTCGGCGCGGAATGCACAAACAGCACGCCTCGCGTGATGGCACCCGACATCTGGCCCTCCTCGACCCGGTTTGAGGTTCGTCTTCCCCAACGACCTCAGCTCGGGACTTGGACCATCGGCACCTGTCCACACGGACGCGTGTCGCGGATCATTGTGCCCGAGTCGGCCCACCGCCGCCAGGGTCACCGCCCTCCACCGATCAGCGGAGATCCCCGGAGACCACCGGCGGACTGCGCCATCCATGGCACGGTGCGAATAGCGCAACTCGGAGCATCCTTCGCAACCACCTCTGCCGCCATGACGCCCCGAGCACATAAGGTCTCTCAGGAAGTCACACGGACAACATCATGGGCAATATCACTGCCCTATCACTGTCTTAGGAGGCCGGACGAGTATGGCGCAGCAGGTGCGTGGAGTGGTGTCACTGGCAAAGGGCGCGCCGGTGTCGGTCGAGACGATCATCGTGCCGGATCCCGGTCCGGGTGAAGCCGTGGTGAAGATCCAGGCCTGCGGGGTGTGTCATACCGACCTGCACTACCGCGAGGGTGGCATCAACGATGATTTCCCCTTCCTCCTCGGCCACGAGGCGGCGGGTGTGGTCGAGAGCGTGGGCGAGGGCGTGACCGACGTCACACCCGGTGATTTTGTGATCCTGAACTGGCGCGCGGTCTGCGGCTCCTGCCGGGCCTGCCTGCGGGGCCGGCCGCAGTACTGCTTCAACACCCACAACGCCTCCCAGGCGATGACCCTGGAGGACGGGACCAAGCTCTCCCCCGCGCTGGGTATCGGGGCGTTCATCGAGAAGACGCTGGTCGCCGCCGGCCAGTGCACGAAGGTCGACCCGGCCGTGCGCCCGGCCGTCGCCGGTCTGCTCGGCTGTGGCGTGATGGCCGGTCTGGGTGCGGCCCTGAACACCGGCAACGTGGGCCGCGACGACACCGTGGCCGTCATCGGCTGCGGCGGTGTGGGCAACGCCGCGATCGCCGGGGCCCGGCTCGCCGGCGCCCGCACGATCATCGCTGTGGACGTGGACGACACGAAGCTGCAGTGGGCCACCGAGTTCGGTGCCACCCACACGGTGAACTCGAAGGCCACCGACGCGGTCGAGGCGATCCAGGCCCTCACCGGTGGCTTCGGCGCCGACCTGGTGGTCGACGCGGTCGGCCGCCCGGAGACCTACCGGACGGCGTTCTACGCGCGCGACCTGGCCGGCACCGTCGTCCTGGTCGGCGTGCCGAACCCGGAGATGAAGCTCGAGCTCCCGCTGGCCGACGTGTTCGGCCGGGGCGGGTCGCTGAAGTCGTCCTGGTACGGCGACTGCCTGCCCAGCCGAGACTTCCCGACGATGGTCGACCTGCACCTGCAGGGCCGGCTGCCGCTGGAGAAGTTCGTCAGCGAGACGATCGCACTGGACGGCGTCGAGGAGGCCTTCGCGAAGATGAAGACCGGCCAGGTGCTGCGTTCGGTGGTCGTGCTGTGAGCGGTCAGCTCCGGATCGACAAGGTCGTCACCAGCGGGGTGTTCTCGCTCGACGGCCAGGACTTCGACGTCGACAACAACGTCTGGCTGATCGGTGACGACGACGAGGTACTGGTCGTCGACGCGGCCCACCAGGCGGCACCGATCGTCGAGGCGATCGGTTCGCGGACGCTGGTCGGTGTGGTCTGCACCCACGGCCACAACGACCACATCAACGCCGCCCTCGCGGTCGCCGGCGCCGGCGGGCAGGACGCCCCGGTGTACCTGCACCCCGACGACCGGATGCTGTGGGACGTGGTGCACCCGGGCCACGAGCCGAAGGCCCTGGCCGACGGCCAGACGCTCGAGGTGGCCGGCACCACCGTGCAGGTGCTGCACACGCCGGGACACTCCCCCGGCGCGGTCTGCCTGTCCGTGCCGGCGCTGAACACCCTGGTCAGCGGCGACACGCTGTTCTGCGGGGGACCGGGCGCAACCGGCCGTTCGTTCAGCAGCTTCCCGGTGATCCTGGACTCGATCCGGACCCGGCTGCTGACTCTGCCCGGCGACACCGAGGTACTCACCGGCCACGGTGACTCCACCTCGATCGGCACCGAGTCGAAGGACTACGACGCCTGGGTCTCCCGGGGCCACTGAGCCCACGACCGAGGACCCCGGCCGGCCTCGCTCCCCCGAAGGGATCGAGGTGAACTGCTCTGGGCTCCCCGGCGCCCGCCACCCGGACCCTCGGGCGGCGGGCGCCGGGTGCCCCGCAGATCCGAACTCGGGTACCGGAGAACATCCACCCGTTAACCTCGCGTGATGGCAGATCAAGGACAACCGGTCTGGGGCACCCCGGACCCGGTCACCCCGGTGTCCCGCACCCCGGCGCCCCCGCGGGCCGGCCGACTCACCCCGGCCCTCACCGCGGCCCTTCAGTCCGGTGACGAGTTCGAGATCGTGGAGAACGCCGACTTCCTCGGCGACGGCGGCTACGAGCTGTCCACCACCGAAGGGGCCCGGGTCGGCACCGTGGTGCGGGAGACCACCGGCGCCGGTCTGTTCTTCGGCGACGCGGTCACCAGCCAGTACCTGGTGTACGACGGCGAGGGCGCCTCGGCCGCCGACATGGTCAGGGAAGGGTCGTTCACCGGCACCGGCCGGTCCGAGCTCCACGACATCCAGGGCACACCGCTCGGCTCGGTCGAGGTGGACGGCGCCTTCTTCGGCCCGCCGCAGCTGCGCATCCTCGGTGCGAACGGCCGGTACCTGCGCCTGATCGGCGGGAGCTGGATCAACGGCAACGCCATCGAGGTGGTGAGCGACGACGCCGAACCCGTCGTGATGGCCAACGTGCAGCGGAGTGTCCACGGCTTCTTCAGCGGCACTCACCGCTACTGGGTCGGCCTCTCCCCGAGCCTGTCCCCGGTCGACCGTTTCCTGATCATGATCGCGGTGATCCGGGTGGACGAGGTCAAGGACCGGTAGTCAACGGGTCACCACCAGGCCAGCGCCGTCTGGGTACCCGGCGCGACCTCGGTGAAGCCGCCGTCGTGCACGGCGACCCGGGCGGTGCGGACGGCCTGTGCCCACCCCGCCGCGTCGGGGGTGACCACCCGCACCGCCCAGCCGGACTTCTCCCAGCGCAGCCGCTCATCATCGGTCATCGCCCCCAGCGCCAGCTGCGCGGCGTGAGCGCTCTGCGCCGCCGACTTCCCCGTCGTCATCGGGGTGAGCGGAGTCAGGGCCACGGTGATCCCGCCCTCGACCGGGGCCGACGACTCACCCCGCCCGGGCATGTCGGTGCCGCCCACCTGCATCTTGGCCAGCGCCGCGGGCACCTGGTCGACCGGGCCCGGCACGAACGCCCGCACCTGGGCCCCGGCGTGCTCGACCTCCGCCCCGGCGAGCTCCTGGATCCGGGTGAAGGTGACACCGCGGCCCCGGCGCACCACCTTGCGGATCGGCCCCGACGCCCAGTGGTGCACCAACGGGTACCACTCACCACCCGGTGCGCTGCGCGGGTCGGTCAGCAGCGTCACCACCGCGCTCGCGGCCGCCTCGCAGACCGCCAGATGCGCGGGCCGCGAGGCCCGCTCGTCCCGCACGGCCAGCTGCATCGCCCACGGCTGGGTGGACGAGAACGGGTCCGGTGCAACAGAGGACGCGTCGGTGGACTCGGTGAATCCGGTGGACGAGATGGTGGACGATGCGGTGGACGTGGTCGGCCCGGTCAGGTCGGGCGGCTCGATGGACACCGCGGCAGTATCCCCGATCGACCCGACCCGGCACCCTCGGGAGAAAAGTCACCTTTGCCCAGTCCGCGCGTCCCCCATTTCTCCCTGGCCCTTCGTGATACCGACTAGGCATGGACGGCAGCACGCACCGACTCTTCGCCGCCTCCGTGAGCATCGCCACGTCGACCGCCACGGGGGCGCCCCTCTGGCAGGCCGCCGCGTCGGCCGTCATCGGGACGGCCTCGGCCGCGGGCTGGACCAGCCCGGACGCCGACCAGTCGTGGTTGCACTGGGTACCGGGCGGACACCGCGGACTGACCCACTGGTGGGGCATCCCCGCCCTGCTCTCCGTGGCCGTTCTCGTGTTCGTGCCGCCGGAGGCCGCCTGGGCACTGTGGGCGCTCATCCTCGGCTGGGCGTCACATCTGCTGGCCGACTTCATCTTCGGCGAACGGCCGCCCGGCATCCCGATGGCGCCCTGGTGGTCCTACGCCGGGCTGGGGCTCAATTCCGGTGGTGGCGTGGAGAAGTGGCTGCGCTGGGGACTCCCGATGTTCATCACCTGGCAGGCCCTGGTGCTCGTCACCGGCGGCGATTACCTGTTCGGCTGGGACCCACCCGCCCCGTCTGCCTGAGACACCTTCTCACCAGCGGCGTTTGGACTGACCCGAGATGGTGTGCGGCGGAAGCGCGGTGTCGTCGGCGAGATCCGGCAGATCGATCTCGCGGGTCACGTCGCTGGCCGCCACCCAGTCGGAGCGCAGGCCCCCGCCGATGTCCGGCTCCCAGCTGATCTCCACGGCATCACGGGTCCACGCGGTGGCGGTGGCGGGCACGGTGCGGTTGATGCCGTGGTGCCAGCGGATGACCGCCACGACCGGCAGCCCCTCCCCCTTCTCGAGGCGGTGGACCGGGCCGTGCGGAGTGGCGCGGCGAATCCGAGGCACGCTGGGCATGACTCTCTCCAGTTATCTTCTCAATACCGACATAACGAACTCGACCCGCGCATCTCACGGTAGCGAATATCGAACGTATGTTCGAGTGCAGTAAGCGTGCCGGTAGCCGGTTCACCCGAACGGCGGAGTGTGACGCACAGTGATCGAAATCCCTCACAGCAGACGCCTAGCCGGGATCCACCGACATACCAGCGTCGGCCGACAGGGTTGCCACCATGACCGCGATCCAGACGTTCCAGAGCCAGGGCAGCCCGGTTGACGAGGCTGCCGGCGCGACACAGCCCCACCACCAGCCCGTGCTCGTACCCGCCCTGGACGTCGTGGTCCCGGTCTACAACGAGGAAGCGGGGATCGAGCCCTGCATCGAGCGCCTGCACGCCTACCTGAGCAGCACGTTCCCCTACCGCTTCCGCATCACCATCGCGGACAACGCGAGCATCGACTCCACCTTCGAGATCGCGACCCGGCTGGCCGCGCGCTACCGCGAGGTGGAGGCCGTGCACCTGGAACAGAAGGGCCGCGGCCGGGCGCTGCGGGCCGTCTGGAGCGCCTCGGACGCCACCGTGCTCGCCTATATGGACGTCGACCTCTCCACCGACCTGACCGCTCTGCTCCCCCTCGTCGCGCCGCTGCTGTCGGGGCACTCCGAGCTGGCCATCGGCAGCCGCCTGGCCCGCGGTTCCCGGGTGGTGCGGGGCACCAAGCGCGAACTGATCTCGCGCTGCTACAACCTGATCCTGCGCGGCACCCTGGCCGCCGGATTCACCGACGCGCAGTGCGGTTTCAAAGCGATCCGGGGTGACGTGGCCAAGCGCCTGCTGCCCCTGGTCGAAGACACCGGCTGGTTCTTCGACACCGAACTGCTGGTGCTCGCCGAGCGCAGCGGCCTGCGGATCCACGAGGTGCCGGTGGACTGGGTGGACGACCCGGACAGCCGCGTCGACATCGTCGCCACCGCCACGGCCGACCTCAAGGGCGTGGCCCGCGTGGCGAAGGCCCTCACCTCCGGCGAGCTGCCCCTGGCCGGCATCCGGGCCGAGCTGCGGCCCGTCTCCACCGACGGGGGCCACATCTCGGCCACCGGCCGCACCGTCGACCCTGACGGTGTGCCGCCGGGCCTGACCGGGCAGGTCATCCGCTTCGCCACCGTCGGCCTGATGAGCACCGTGGCGTACGTCATCCTCTACGCCCTGATGCGCTACGGGATCGGGGCGCAGGCCGCGAACCTGGTCGCGTTACTGATCACCACGGTCGGCAACACCGCCGCCAACCGCAGCCTGACGTTCGGTGTGCACGGCCCGCACCGCTGGTGGCGCCACCAGTTCCAGGGCATGGCCATCTTCCTGCTCACCCTGCTCCTGACCAGCGGTTCCCTGGCGTTGCTGGGCTCGGTGACCGGCTCCGTGCACCACGTCGTGGAGATCACCGTGCTGGTGCTGGCCAGTCTGCTCGCCACCGCGCTGCGTTTCACCCTGCTGCGGACCTGGGTCTTCAAGGCCCACCACTGAGTCCGAAACAGCTCACGCACCGTCACTTTTTGACACTTGTCCCACCCGTCCGGATACGTTGTCCCCCCTGATCAATGTGAATAAGGAGCCGCGCGGGTGGGCAAGCGGGATCTCGAGCAGGCACGCATCCTGGAGGAGCGTTTCGCCGAGCACGCGGACGCCGGACGTGCGCAGGAGGCCCTGGCGGCCATCGACGAAGCCATCGACCTGCGACGCCAGGACAGCCAGGACGACCAGGACGATGCCGAGTCGTTGAACGCACTGGCGAACGCTCTCTATAGCCGCAGCCTGGTGCTGGCGGCCACGGACGGGTCGCAGGCCGCGCTGGAGGCCATCGGTGAGGCCACGGGCATCTGGCGTCAGGTGACCGAGAAGGACCAGGCGATCGGCATGCCGAACCTGGCGCTGGCGCTGACGGCCATGTCCGACCAGCAGGCCGCGGCCGGTGACGACGAGGCCGCGCTGAAGTCCCTCGACGAGGCGGTGAAGATCTACACGTTCCTGCAGAGCGTGGTGCCCGACCAGGCGATGCTGCCCACGGCGAGCGCTCTGGGCGGCCTGGCCACCATCCGGTTCCGGATGGGCGACCACACCGGCGCGCTGGAGGCGATGACCGAGGCGGTCACGACAGTGCGCATGCTGGCGGTGCAGGACCCGGAGCCGCACCGCGACCCGCTGGCGGTAGCGCTGAACAACCTCGCCACCCTGCAGGTGCGGACCGGTGAGATCGCCGCTGCGGTGGGCACGCTCGAAGAGGTGGCGACGATCGTCAGCACACTCGCCGACACCGAGCCGGACGTGTACAAGCCGGTTCTCGACACGGTGCTGGCCAACCTCCAGCAGGCCCAGGCCCACGCCGCGGCGTCCTGAGCAGAACCCGTTCGAGGGGGCGGCGGTGCGGCCCTCTCGAACGGTTTCAGGGCTGGTTCAGGGCTGGTTCAGGGCTGGTTCAGGGCTGGTTCAGGGCTGGGGAGATCGGGGCGCGTTCTCACCGAGGTAGTCGGCCAGCTCGGGCAGGGAGACCAGACCGTCGCCGTCGGTGTCGATGACCGTGACGGCGTGCTCGGCCATCTCGTCGCTGACCTCGCCGCCGAGCGCGATCATCAGGTTCTTCAGCTCCGCGGCCGAGATCAGGCCGTCGTGGTCGACGTCGATCAGGTCGAAAGTAGCCTTGTAGTCGACGTTCTCAGTCATGTTCATACCCCGTCCGTGGGAGTCGTGGTGACATGTTCTGCCGCGACCGTACCGTGACCTTGATCAGCCCGCCAGGAGGAACGAGACCGTGACCGAGCCCTCCACCCGCACCGGCTCGGTGTTGCTCAGGTCGATCTCGGGCCGTTCCGCCGCGCCCGCGCCGCGGGCCCGCATCGCGAACATCGGGCCGCCCGCCATCGGGTGCATGCCGCTGGTCTCCGGGTCGCTGACGCTGAGCACCTGCCCCACCCGCAAACCGAGCGCGGCGGCGTAGTCGTCGGCCGCCTCCCGGGCGTCGGCGATCGCCTTCACCCGGGCCTGGCGGCGCAGTTCCCGCAGGTTGCTGAGCTGCCACTGAAGATGACCGACCTCGAGCCGGTCGGCCTCGAGCACCTGCTCGACCAGCCGGGGCAGCACGGTCAGGTCGTCGACGGTGACGACCAGATCGCTCCAGACCTGGTGCCGTGAGCGACGTTCCTTACCGCCCTCCCACGACGTCACCGAGCCCACCGAGTAGGTGCACCCGAGCTCGTCGAGCATCGCCCGGGCCGCGGCCAGGGCGGTCGCGAAGGTGTCGGTGGCGCCCTTGGCCGACGACTCCGCCACCCGCACCCGCAGGTTCAGGCGCACCCGGTCGGGAGCGGCTTCGGCGAACGCGGTGCCCGAAACCGTAGCGACGACATCGCGCGCGGTGTCGGTGCTCACGCCGGGTCGGCCGCGATCTGCTGCTGCAGGTTGTCGAGCTTCGCACCGTAGATGCGCCGGATGCCGCCCGGGGCGAAAGTGCGCTCGAAGAAACCCTTCACACCGCCGGCGCCCTGCCAGCTGACCTGCACGGTGACCTTGCTGCCACCGGGGGCGGCAGCGACGTCCCAGAGCACACGCAGTGTGGACCCGGTGTCGGACTCCAGCAGCTGCTGCCCGGCCGGGGGCTCGGTGACGACGGCCTCGACATGCCGGGTGCGCTTCTTGGTGGCGTGCAGGTCGTAGGTGATGCGCGTGCCCTCACCGGTACCGCCCGCGGTCACCTGATAGCCGGTGAACTGCTCCGGCAGCACCTTCGGCCGCATGATCGTGTAGTCGGCCAGGGCGTCGAACGTGACGTCCGGCGGGGCCACGACGTCTCGCTCCAGAACGACCGAGATCTCGCTCACGCAGGTCACCTGTCCCATCTCATTGCTCCGCCCGATCTGGGCTGCTCGCAACCCTATGACCTACCCCCGACAAACTCAGTTCGACATCCGGTACCCGGCCGGGCTCACCCCCCGCACCCGTTTGAAGGCGGCGCTGAGCGCGAACGGGGTGCCGTACCCGACCTGCCGGGCCACCGCCTCGAGCGTGAGGTCGGACGAGCGCAGCAGGTCGGCGGCCAGGGCCAGGCGCCAGTTCGTCAGGAAGGCCATGGGCGGCTCGCCCACCAGCTCGCGGAAGCGCCGGGCCAGGCCCGCCCGGGACACCCCGACCTCGGCCGCGAGGTCCTCGACCGTCCAGGCCCGGGTGACGTCGTCGTGCAGCAGCCGCAGCGCCGGACCGACCACCGGGTCGCCGTAGGCCGTGTACCAGCCGGGAGCGCCGCCCCCGGGCCGGGCGAACCAGGCCCGCAGCACGCTGATCAGGGTCAGGTCGAGCAGCCGGTCGAGCACCGCACCCTGCCCGGGCTCGTCCCTCACGATCTCTTCGGCCAGGAGGGCCACCAGCGGGCCGCCCCGACCGGGGTCGGGCAGCAGCGCCAGCTCCGGCAGGGCGTCGAGCAGGCGCCGGCTGGTCTCCCCCGGCAGCTGGTAGGTGCCGGTGACGAGCACGGTGTCGCCGTCCGGGTCGTTGCCCCAGCTGCGGGTGCCCAGATCGGCCATCGGAGTGACCTCGCCACCCTCCTGATCGGGCCCGACCCGGCACAGCTGCCCCGGCAGGATCGTGATCTGCGGTGCGGTGTCAGGGTTGTCGGCGACCGTGTAGGGCCGCGGCCCTTTGAACAACGCAACGTCGCCGGGGCCGAGCCGGTGCACCCCACCCCCGGCGGGCAGCACGCAGGCCGTTCCCGAGACCACGGTGCACAGGGTCAGCGCGGCCCCGTCGGCCACCCGGATAGACCAGGGCGGGCTCAGGGTCGAACGCAGCAGGAAGGCCTCGCGGGCGCGGGGACCGTCGAGCAGTGCGGTCAGACCGTCCATCCGGCACCCCTCACCAGTCATTATTTGTTCGTGATCAGGCGCACTTTCCTGGGGAAAGTTTGCCTGATCACGAACAAAAGGCTCCGCCCACCAGCACCCGCGATCCGGCCCCGTGGTACGCCCCGCTATGCGGCCGGGCTCTGTACCCCGGCACTGTGCTCCGACTCTGTGCCCCGGCACGCCACACCACGCTGCGCTGCCACTCTGGACGATCGCGTATGCGCATGAGCCTGACGACCATGGGAAACGCTCAGCGGACCGGGCTCAATGGAGCGCATGAGCGAACTGAGCCGTACCGGCGAGATCGTCGTCACCCTCACCGCCCTGGGCTGCGGCCTGATGGCCGGCGTCTTCTTCGCGTTCTCCGGGTTCGTCCTGGCCGGGCTGGACCGCGCCGGCCCGGGCCCGGCCGTGGCCGCCATGAACGGGATCAACGCGGCCGCCGTGCGCGCACCCCTGATGCTCGCCCTGTTCGGTACCGCCGCGGGCGCTCTCGCCGTGACGGTGATCGCGACCCGCTCGGCGTCCGGCGGCACCCGGGTGTGGCTGATCGCCGGGGCCGTGCTCTACCTGGCCGGTGTGGTGCTTGTGACCGTGGTCCACCACGTACCGCTGAACGACGCCCTGGCCGGGGCCGACCCGTCCACCGGCCAAGCGGCCGACGTGGCTGACGTGGCTGACGTGGCCCAACGGTGGCTGCGCTACCGGACCCGCTGGGCCCTTGGGAACCACGTACGCACCGTCGCCTCCCTGGCCGCGGCCGGCTGCCTGACCAAGGCCCTCAGCGGGGGCTGAGCATGCTGTCGGCGTTACGGACGGTCCAGAGCAGCAGCGGACGCAGCAGGGTCACCAATTCGTCCCCGAGCGGGGTCAGGCTGTACTCCACGTGCGGCGGGATCACCGGCAGGGCCTCGCGGGACACCAGCCCGTCGGCCTCGAACGTCTTCAGGGTCTGGGCGAGCATCTTCTCGCTGATCCCCTGGACCGCGCGGCGCAGTTCACCCCAGCGCAGCGTGCGGCCGGACAACGCGACGAGCACCAGCACACCCCACTTGCTGGTGACGTGGTCCAGCACGATGCGGCTGGGACAACCCGACGGGAACAGGCCGCCCGGGAAGATCTGCTCCAGCTCGACCGCAGCCTGCGTGCTGACCGTCATGCCTGCTCACCTCATCACTTTCCGACTGGCCAGTACCTTACCTGAAAGTGGGTACTGTGGATCGGGAAGCATGCAGGCAGCAGGCGCCTTGACCGCATGACAAGCCACCCAGCCAGGGAGAGAATCACCCATGACCATCGTCGTCACCGCCGCCACCGGACTGCTCGGCCGCCTCGTTCTCACCGAGCTGCTGAAGAAGGGCGTCCCGGCCGGCGACATCGTGGCCGGCGGCCGCAGCGTGGAGAAACTGAGCGACTTCGCCGAGCAGGGCGTGCGCGTCCAGGTCATCGACTACGACAAGCCCGAGACCCTGACCGCCGCCTTCACCGGCGCCGACCGCGTCCTGTTCATCTCGGGCAGCGAGGCCGGCCGCCGCATCCCGCAGCACAACAACGTCGTCAACGCGGCCAAGGCGGCCCAGGTCGGCCTGATCGCCTACACCGGCATCGCGGGCGCCGACAGCACCACGATGAAGCTGGCCTCCGACCACCTGGCCACCGAGGCCGCGCTCAAGGCCTCCGGCCTGCCGGTCGTGCTGCTGCGCCACGGCTGGTACCTGGAGAACTACACCGACCAGATCGCGGGCGCCCTGGAGCGCGGCGTGGTCGCCGGTGCCGCGGGCAGCGGCCGGGTCAGCGCCGCCACCCGGGCCGACTTCGCCGCCGCCGACGTCGAGGCGCTGCTGAGCAGCAAGGGTGGCGAGGTGTTCGAGATGGGCGGCGACGAGGCGTTCACCCTGACCGAGTTCGCCGCCGAGCTGAGCAAGCAGTCGGGCAAGGAGGTGCGGTACCAGAACCTCCCCACCGACAAGTACGCCGAAATGCTGGCCGGCGTCGGCGTACCCGGCCCGTTCGCCGAGGTCCTGGCCGACTGCGACCGCGGAATCCGCGACGGTGAGCTGCACGTCGGCACCGGCGACCTGTCCAACCTGCTGGGCCGGCCCACCACGTCGCTGGCCGAGGCGATCCAGGCCGCTCTCTGACGGGCTGCCGATCTCTGGCAGGCTGAGGCCACGGACGGCGACGGGCCGACCCTCGTCGCCGTCCGCCCGGCGATACCCGCCCCAACGGTGACACAGCGTTTCCATGATTTCACTGTGTCACCGCCAACCACGGACAATGAACTCGTTTGGGGCCCCGCGAGGCCTTGACGTCGTTTTATAAAGACGCTTCACTAAAAAAATGCCAGCCACCCCGGGGCGAGCCCTCCGGCCGACCACCAAGGTCATGCCCGGCCAGGCACGGGTCTACAACCGGTCCCTGGTGCTGCAGTCGCTCTACAGCGACGGGCCGCAGAGCCGCGCCGACCTGGCCCGGGTCACCTCGCTGACCCCCGTGACGATCGGCGCTCTGGTGAGCGAGCTGATCTCCGAGGGGCTAGCCGTGGAACTCGGCCCCCGGGCCGGTGCCCGCGTCGGAAAACCAGCCACCATGGTCGGTTTCGACCCCTCCGCCGCCCACATCGTGAGTGTCGACCTGTCGCGCGACGTGATGTTCCACGGCGCCGTGCTCGACCTGGCCGGCACCGTGCTGGCGACCGCCGAAGCCCCCCGGGACGGCCGCCTGGGCGAGGGCGCGGCGCAGGTCGCGCTCGATCTGGCCCGTGAGCTGGTGGAGAAGGCCGGCCGGCCGGTGCTGGGTATCGGTGTCGGCAGCCCGGGCGTGGTCGACCCGGAGGGCACGGTGCTGAGCGCCCCCAACCTCGGCTGGTCGGGCATGCCCCTGGCTCGCATGCTCAACGAGAGTCTCGGCCGCCCGGTCCATGTCGCGAACGACGCGAACGCCGCCGCCCTCGCCGAGCACAGTTTCGGGGGCGCCACCCGCAGCGGTGTCCTGGTGCTCACCGTCGGCCTGGGCGTCGGCGCGGGCATCCTGCTCGACGGCGCCCTGGTGCGCGGTGACCGCTTCGCCGCCGGTGAGATCGGGCACCTGATCATCGAGGAGCCCGGCCCGCCCTGCGCCTGCGGCCGCTCCGGCTGCCTGGAGAGCATGCTCTCGGTGCCCCGGCTCCGCGCCCGCCTCGCTGATCTTCCCGAAACCGAGCGGCAGCAAGCAATTTCCAAGGCCGGCACCAGCCTGGGCATCGCGCTCGCACCGGTGATCAGCACACTCGATCTCGGCGAGGTCGTGCTCAACGGCCCGCCTGACCTGCTCGGCGGCGCCTTCCTCGAGGCGGCCGCCACCGCGGTGCGCCGACGCGTGCTGCCGGTCGTCGGGCACGCCCTCGAGCTACGCCTGTCCACCCTCCACGAGAACGCCGTACTGCTCGGCTCCGCCGTGCTCGTCCTCTCCGGCGAGCTCGGCGTCTCCTGAAAACATAGATTCCGCAACACTTCCCCCGGCGATCAGCAATGAGCACCAAGGAGACCAAGAGCCGGATGACCGAGAGACTCGTGGCGGGAGCAGTCAAGCGATGAGCGATATCCGTTATCAGGCACACCGGGTGCTGATGCCGTCGTTCCACGGCACCCGGTTACCCGACTGGATGCGTGAGCGGCTGGCCGCCGGGGTCGGGTCGGTGTGCCTGTTCGGCACCAACCTGACCGGGGACGACACCCAGGCCACCGATCTGGTGGCCCAGGTGCAGAAGAGCTCACCGAACGGTTGCCTGGTGACCCTCGACGAGGAGGGCGGCGACGTCACCCGACTGGACGCGCGGCGCGGCGGCAGTACCGCCGGGCACGCGGTGCTGGGGGCGGTGGACGATGTCGCGCTCACCCGCGCGGTCGCCGCCGGCATCGGAAAACGGCTGCGTTCCATCGGGATCGACCTCGATCTCGGGCCTGTGGCCGACGTCAACTGCGAGCCGGACAACCCGGTGATCGGGGTCCGCAGTTTCGGCGCCACGCCCGATCTGGTCGCCCGGCACGTGAACGCGTTCGACGACGGCCTGCACAGTGCCGGAGTCGCCGCCTGCATCAAGCACTTTCCCGGCCACGGGGCCACGGTGACCGACTCGCACCTGGCGATGCCGCGGCTGGACATCGACCTGGACACGGCCCGCTCGCGCGAGCTGGTGCCGTTCGCGGCCGCAGTCGCGGCCGGGGTCCCGGCGGTGATGACGTCGCACGTGGTGCTGGCCGCGCTGGATCCTGCCAACCCGGCGACCACCAGCTCCGCAGTGCTCGATATTCTGCGCCACGAGATGGGTTTCGAGGGAGTCATCGTCACCGATGCCCTCGACATGGCCGGTGTGGCCAAGCCCTACGGCGGCCCCGGGAGGGCCGCGGTGGCGGCTCTCGCGGCCGGTGCCGACCTGCTGTGCGTCGGCCCGGAGCGGGCTCCCGGTGAGATGGAGCCGATCCTGGCGTGGATGGTCAACGACGTGGTCGCCGCGGTCGCGGACGGCCGCCTTCCGGCGCAGCGGCTCGCCGACGCGGCCGCCCGGGTGGACGCCCTGGTCGGTGCGGTCCGGTCCGGCACCCTGCCGACGACGGACGAGGTCGCGGAACCGATCACCGACCCCGACCTCGAGGCTGCCCGGCGGGCGGTGTTCGTGCGTGGTCCGGACGAACCTCTTGACCTGAAACACGCTCTGCTACTTGAGTTTCACGTCACTCCGGGGATCGCCGCGGGTGAGGTACCGTGGACCTTACCGCTGGAGAAGGCGGAGAAACGCTCCCTCTCCCCCGCCGACGATCTGGAATCCGTTCTGGCCGAGGCGGGCGACCGGCCCCTGGTTGCCCTGGTGCGCGACGCGCACCGGCACGCCTGGGTCGCCGACCGGCTGGATCGGATCGCCCGGGCCCGCCCGGACCTGATCACGGTCGAGACCGGCTGGCCGGTCGTGGATGCGGCGGGCGCGCCCACGGGACTGCCCGGGGCGGTAGCAATCTGGACGTACGGAGGATCGTCGGTGAGTCTGCGCGCAGCCGCGGAAGTTCTGACTGGTGCGAGCGCGCCGGGACGTGTCCGGTGAGCCGTCTGCTGGCGGGCCTCGACATCGGTGGTTCCAAGGTGCTGGCCGTCGCGGTCGACATCACGGGCCCCGACGGACGGGCCCGGGTGGTCGAATCGGTGCGACTGAACACGGGTCTCGGCCCGGAGGGCGTGGTCGACACGGCGGCCCGGGCGCTGCGGGCGCTGGCGGCTGCGCTGTCCGGCGACACCGAGGCCCGGCCCGACGACTGGTTCAGCGGCGTCGGCATCGGTATCCCCGGGCTGGTCGACGCCGAGAACGGCAAGATCACACACGCGGTCAACCTAGGGGTGGGCCCCGGCGGGCTGGCGCTGGCCGACCGGCTCGGCCGCCGGCTGAACCTGCCCGTGGTGGTCGAGAACGACGTGAATGCCGCGGCTCTGGGCGCCGCGGCCCATCTGCGGCTGGGCCGGGTGGACATGGCCTACCTGAGCATCGGCACCGGCATCGCCGCGGGCATCGTCCTGGACGGCGAGCTGCGGAGGGGACCGCACAGCGCGGCCGGCGAGATCGGGCACATCCCGGTCGACCCGACCGGCCCGCTGTGCGGCTGCGGGCAACGCGGCTGCCTGGAGTCGGTGGCCTCGGGAAGCGCGATCGCCGCCCGCTGGACCTCCCGCGAGGGCAGCGACCTGCCCGCCGGACAGGATCTCTTCGCGGCGGCGGAGGCCGGTGACCCGGCCGCGACCAGCCTGCGCGACGAGGTGGCCGGCTACCTGGCCGCCGCCACCCGGCTCCTGGCGCTCACGGTCGACGTCGACCTGGTCGTGCTCGGCGGTGGGGTGGCCGAGGTGGGCGAGCCGTTACGGCACGCCGTGGCCCACGCCCTGGAAAAGCAGGCGACCGGTTCGGAGTTCCTGCGCGGGCTCGACCTGTCCGCACGACTCTCCGTGGTGCCGGGCGATCAGCCGGTGGCCGCGATCGGCGCCGCGCTGCTGGCCCGGACCCCGCCGGGCTCCTCGATCCCGGAGCCCGAGACGGTGCTCCAGCCCGATCTGACAGCCTGAATCGCGTTGAAGAGGACCCCGGTCTGATGGAAGTCATTGTTCTGCCCACCGCCACCGACACCGCCTCGCTGGCCGCCGACATCATCGAGCAGCTGGTCACCCGCCGGCCCGACCCGGTACTGGGCCTGGCCACCGGCTCCACTCCCGGCCCGCTGTACGAAGAGCTGACGCGCCGGCACAAGGGCGGCCTGAACTTCGCTCACGCCCGGGCCTTCATGCTCGACGAGTACGTGGGTCTGCCCGCCGGCCACCCCGAGCGCTACGCCGCCGTGATCCAGCGGGAGGTCACCGAGCCGCTCGACATCCCGGCCGGCTCGGTGCACGGCCCCGACGGCACGGCGACCGACCTGATCGCCGAGTGCGAGCGCTACGAGCAGGCCATCATCGACGCCGGCGGCATCGACGTGCAGATCGCCGGGATCGGCTCGAACGGGCACATCGCCTTCAACGAGCCCGGTTCGGCCCTGACCTCGCTGACCCGCCCGAAAACCCTGAACGCCCGCACCCGGCAAGACAATGCGCGGTTCTTCAACTCCCTCGACGAGGTACCGAAGCACGTACTCACGCAGGGCCTGGGCACGATCGGGCGCAGCCGCCACCTGCTGATGCTGGCCGGCGGCGCCGGGAAGGCCGACGCCGTGGCCGCGGCGCTCGAGGGCCCGCTGTCGGCGTCCTGCCCGGCGTCCGTCGTGCAGCTGCACCGTCACGCCACGGTGCTGCTCGACGAGGAGGCTGCGGCCGGGCTGCGGCTGCGCGAGTACTACGCCGACATCTGGGCGAACCGCCCCACCTGGCAACCCCTCTAACCCCTCTCTTCCTTGTTCGTGATCATGCAAATCCTCCCCGGCGTTCTAGAACTCTTGACTGCACAGTTCTAGAACCCTGGGGAGGTTTTGCATGATCACGGAAGGTTGGGGGGTGCTCTCGGGCCGACAGTCAGCCCTTCAGCAGGCCCGTCGGGGGTTCCGGGGAGGCTTGGGCGAAGTCGTCGGTGGTCGGCTGGGCGCCGGCCACGAACTTCTCCAGGTCGCTGCCCGCCAGTACCCGGGCGGCGAACACGTCGGAGGCGGTGCGCCGGGCCAGGATCGGCAGTGGCAGGCTGTGGTTTCCCGCGACCAGCACCAGGTTCCCGAAGCGGCGGCCGCGCAGCACCGGGGGCTGGGCCACGATCGCGGTGGTGGTGAACACCGTCTGCGCGGTGACCACCTGGCTGCGGGCGAAGTGCAGGCCCGGACCGTCGGCCAGGTTCGCCGCGTAGATCCCGCCCGGCCGCAGCACCCGCGCCGCCTGCGCGACGAACTCGGCGGAGGTCAGGTGGGCGGGGATCCGGGCTCCGGAGAACACGTCGACGATCATCAGGTCGACGCTGTCGTCGGTCAGTCCGGTGAGCACCTCGCGGGCGTCGCCGCCCCGCACCCGGATGTTCGCGTTCTTCGGCAGGGGCAGGTGCTCCCGCACGAATTCGATCAGGGGCTCGTCGATCTCGACCACGCGCTGGCGGGAGCCGGGCCGGGTGTGGGCGATGTAGCGCGGCAGGGTCCACGCTCCCCCACCCAGGTGCAGCACGTTGATCGGCTGCCCGGCCCCCTCACCGATGACGTCGATGAGGAACCCCAGCCAGCGCATGTACTCGAAGTCCAGCCGCGCGGGGTCGGCCAGGTCGACGTGCGACTGGGCCGTGCCCTCCACCAGCAGCGTGAACGAGTCCGGGCGCTCGGGGTCGGGCACGATCTCGGCCGTTCCCTGGTCCACCTGTTTCCGGGCGTGCGCATCCATCCGCCGCACCGTGTTCCGAGATCCCACGCACCCGATCATGCCCCAGTGAACGGACAACACCGAACCCACGCGATCCTGGAGGCCCACCGAAGCCGCCCGTGAGCCGCCCACAGCGGCGCTCACCGACGTCCACCATTGATGAGAAGGAACCACGCACCATGAGCGACACCGCTGTCTGGCTGCACGCCGCGAACACCGCGGCCCGCTGGAGCGCGATGGATCTGCCCACGGCCGGACTGCCCGACGATGACGACGTGTTCTCGCGGCTGACCACGAGCGGCGCCGAGATCAACACCCGCAGGCCGTTGTCACCGGACCGGATCGAGGACCTGCTCGACACCCCGGTGCAGGGAGCGCGCAACGCGATCTGGGACCCGTTCGGCGTCGGCGGTGTGCGGATGCCGGAGGGTGTGCGGATGATCCCGCTCCCGGTGATGACCCGGCCGGCCGGACCGGTCGAGGTGAGGCCGGGCGCACAGGTCGTCCAGGTCTCGAACGGGACCGACCTGGCCCGGGCCGACCGCGTGATCATCGACGGTTTCCCCCGGCCCGAATTGCAGCCCGGACAGCTCTTCCCGCCGCACGTACTGGACCGGCCGGGCTGGCAGACCTGGCTCGCCCTGCGGGACGGCGATCCGGTGGCCGCCGGGGTCAGCTACGACGACGGCCACTGCCTGGGCGCCTACTGGCTGGCCAGCCTGCCTCAGCACCGGGGGTCGGGGCTGGGGGCCACGCTGCTGACGTCGATGCTCGTCGCCCGGCCGGATCTTCCCGCCGTGCTGGTGTCGACGCCGCCGGCCCGGTCGCTGTACGAGCGGCTGGGTTATCGCACGGTGTCCACGGGTTGCTGGTACGTGCGCAGGAGCTGAACGCCGGGCGTCGGGGCACCGTTCCGGGGGCCCGGTCGGGCATGATGCTGCCCGTGGTGACGAGAAGCGCGGCAATGCTGGTCTACCGGTTCGACCCGAACGGCGATCTGGAGGTGCTGATCGCGCACATGGGCGGGCCGCTGTGGGCGCACAAGGAAGATCACGCCTGGTCGATCCCCAAGGGCTTGTTCGAGCCCGGGGAAGACGCCCTGACCGCGGCCCGGCGGGAGTTTCACGAAGAGATGGGCTCGCCCTCCCCGGAAGGGCCCTACCTGGAGCTGGGCGACACGAAAACATCCAGCGGAAAGGTGATCACGACGTTCGCGGTGCACGGTGACCACGACGTCTCCACCTTCTCCAGCAACCTCTTCGAGATGGAGTGGCCGCGCGGTTCGGGCAACATCCAGGAGTTCCCGGAGATGGACCGGGCCGGCTGGTTCGACCTCGACACCGCCGCGACGAAGCTGGTCAAGAGCCAGGGATCGATCCTGGCGACTCTCCGCGCCAAGCTCACGCCCTAGGCGAGTCCCGCGCTGATCGCCCGGCGCACCGCCTCGGCCCGGTCGCGGATACCGGCCTTGGCGAACAGGTTGTTGATGTGGGTCTTGACCGTGGCCTCGCTGATGAAGAGTTTCTCGGCGATGCCACGGTTCGAGAGCCCCAGGCCGATCGCGGCGAAGACCTCGCGTTCGCGCGGGGTCAGGTCGGCGGGCACCTCGGGTTCGGTGGTCTGCACAGCCTTGCGGACGCTCGCCAGCAGTCGGTCCTGGACAGCCCGGTCGAGCACGGACTGGCCGGCGGAGGCCGCGCGAATGGCGCGCGTGATGTCTTGCCGACCCGAGTTCTTGGTCAGGTAACCCCGTGCCCCGGCGCTCAGCGCCGCGAGGATCGACTCGTCGTCGGCGAACGTGGTCAGGACGACCACGGCGACGTCCGGGTACTCCTCGCTCAGCCGGCGGGTGGTCTCGATCCCGTCCAGGCCGGGCATCCGCAGATCCATCAGCACCACGTCGACCGGTTCCCGGGCCAGGATCTGAAGCACCTGCGCACCGTCGGCGACCGCGGCCACCACGTCGATGTCGTCCGACAGGTCGAGCACCGCCGCCAGCGGTTCCCGCACGGCGGCCTGGTCGTCGGCCACCACCACCCGGATCGCGCTCATGCCGGCACCACGGCCGCGACCTGCCAGCCACCCGCGTCGGTGCCGTCGGTGACCGGCCCCGCCGTGAGCGTCCCCCGCAGGAGCGCCACCCGCTCACGCATGCCCACCAAACCCATCCCACTGCTTGTGCCGTTCGTGATCGCCCTGGTAGCAGGCCCGTTCGTGACCGTCAGGGCGATCTCGCCCGGCCGGTGGTCAAGTTCCAGGTGCACGGGCCCTCCCGGGGCGTGACGGGCGGCGTTGGTCAGGGCCTCCTGTGCGATCCGCAGCAGGTTCTGCACGGCGGCGGCCGGTATCTCGCGCACCTCGCCGGTGACCATGAGGGCGTCGTGATGGCCGGAGGAGTCGAGCATCGCCGTCAGGCTGTCGAGCAGCGGCAGAGTGTCCTCGCGCAGCGCGTGCACCGTCCACTGCGCTTGTTGCAGGCTCTCTTTCACCAGGCTGTGGGCCCGATCGGTGGCCGCGCGCACCCGTTCCAGATCGCCGGTATCGAGCAATGCGTCGGCCAGTTCCAGCTGCATGTTCACCCCGGCCAGCGAGTGCGCGAGCACGTCGTGCACGTCCCGGGCGATCCGGGCCCGCTCGGCCAGCAGCACCGACCGGGCCTCGGCCCTCGCGGCCCGTTCGGACGACCGGGCCGCTTCCAGGGCGGAGCTCAGGGCCTGGCGGTGCGACCGGTTCACCATGCCGATCAGGACCGGCAGCCCGGTGGTAAGACCCACCAGCCAGGGGATCTCGCTGCCTCCGGGCCCGATCCCGGTGAGCAGCACCAGGGCGGTGAGGCACCCGATCAGGATCGCGACGAGGGCCGCCGGGCGGGCCTGCAGCCGTAGCCCGGCGTGCCCGGCGAGGAAGTAGGCGAAGAGATAGGCCGTGCCCTCACCCGCGGCGGCCATCAGCGCGGCGACCGCGAATGCCGCCACCACCAGCCAGATCACGGCCGGCCGGTCGGGCAGAACCCGGGCGGGCAGATGACGCAGGGCCAGGAACAGGCAGTTCAGCGGGAGCAGGATCGCGGCGGCCAGCGCCCATCCGGAGGTACCGAGTGGGCGGACCGTGGCCAGGGCCGAGGTGATGATCGCCGCGCTGGCCACCACCTGCAGGATCTGGTTCGGGGCGGCCGGTGTCTCGATCTGGGGCACCGGCACGCCCAGACCATAACGCACGGTCAGGCAGCCCGGGCCGGCACCCGGACCAGCGGTGTGGAGGTCTGCACCATCCGCGAGCGCAGGTAGATCGTGCCCAGCCGGGTGACCACCTCGGTGAGCGCCATCAGCACGAACGCCGCCACCCAGGCCTGGTCGCTGGTGATGGAGTGGGCGACGCTGAACCGCGCGATGCTGTCCGCGCCCCCGTGCTCGCTCCACAGCTGGAAGGTCATCCGCGACCCCATCCCCAGCACCCACAGCAGCGCCGAGACCACGCCGGCCTTGATCAGCACGTGCTCCCCCACGGCCCGCACCCGGGTGTAGATCCCCCCGACGATCCCGAGCACCGCGCCGATCGCGATCAGCACCCCGACCAGGACCAGGTCGTTACCGTCGGTCGGTACCGAGCTCAGGTACTGATGCGCCACGAAACTCACGATGCCCAGCGGCAGAAGGAAACTCTTCAGGTCGAGCCGGCTCTCCCGCAGCTGCCGGAAGACGACGAGGAGAAGGGCGATGTCGGTGATCCACTGAGTCGCTGTCATGTGCTCAAGCTTGCTGTTCAGCGCCCCGGAACACCTGGACCCAGGGGTGGAGATCAGGGTGGAGAAGGCCTGGGGAGGAGGTGGAGGAGGCCTGACGTGGGCATGCCAACGCCCGCCCCCCAACCTTCCGTGATCATGCAAAACCTCCCCAGAGTTCTAGAACTCTCGGCCGCAGAGTTCTAGAACGCCGGAGAGTGGGGGCACCTCCCGGCCGAAGGCTGGGGGATCTGCATGATCACGGACAAGGTATGGGGCCGCGGCTCAGCTCGGCGACCAGGCGGGACAGGACAAGGCAGGACCGGACAGGACACGACGAAGGGCCGGTGCCGACCCGTGACAGGTCGGTACCGGCCCTTCGGCCGTTGCGGGGTTCAGCCGGGTGATGAGGCCCGGGTGGGGTCAGCCGGCGGTGGGCTCGGTCTCCTTGAGGGTGACCTCGACCTTGGCGTCGGCCTCGTCCACTGCGACCGTGGTCAGCTCGGCCACGGTGCCGGCGGCCTTCAGGTCACCGAGCACGGCCTGGACGGCGGTGATGCGGGCCGTGGTGTCGTGGACCACGACCTTCTCCACCTCCGAACGCACCGACTTCTTGGCGTCGGACTTGGCCTTGCGGATCTGGCGGAGCACGTCGGCGGCGACCACGAGCACCGAGACCTCGCCGGTGGCCGGCTCGTCCGAACTCTTCAGCAGGTCGCGGACCTCGACCGGGCTGGGCCAGGCCGACCGGTGGATCGAGCCGCCGGCGAAACCGGGCAGCCGCTGGCCATTCTCGAGGGTGGCCATCGACCAGGCCTCTTCGGTGACGTACGGCAGGAACGGCGCCAGCAGACGCAGCACCGTGGAGACCGCCGTGCGCAGCGTGGTCTGGGCCGAGACGGCACCCTCGCCCTCACCGTAGGCACGGTCTTTGACCAGCTCGAGGTAGTCGTCGCAGAACTGCCAGAAGAACTCTTCGGTCTGCTTCAGGGCCTTCGAGTAGTCGTACGCCTCGAACGCCTTCGTGGCCTCTTCGACCAGCGCGACGAGCTGCGTCAGCAGGGCCTCGTCGACCGGCTCGGTGATCGAGCCCTCAGCCACGCCCGAGCCGGAACCGAAGCCCAGCGCGAACTTCGACGCGTTGAGCACCTTCATCGCCAGGCGCCGGCCGATCTTCATCTGGCCCGGGTCGAAGGCGGTGTCGACACCGAGGCGGGCGCTGCTGGCCCAGTACCGCACCGCGTCGGCGCCGTGCTGCTCCAGCAGGTCGCTCGGGACCACGACGTTGCCCTTGGACTTGGACATCTTCTTGCGGTCGGGGTCGAGGATCCACCCGGACAGGTTGGTGTGGGTCCACGGCAGCGAGTCGTGCTCGTAGTGGCTGCGGACCATGGTGGAGAACAGCCAGGTCCGGATGATGTCGTGACCCTGCGGGCGCAGGTCCATCGGGAAGGTACGGGCGAACAGGTCGTCGTCCTCGCTCCACCCGGTGGCGATCTGCGGGGTCAGCGACGAGGTGGCCCAGGTGTCCATGACGTCCGGGTCGCCGGTGAAACCGCCCGGCTGGTTGCGCTGCTCGGCCGTGTATCCGTTCGGCACGTGCGACTGCGGGTCGACCGGCAGTTGCGCGTCGCCGGGCACGATCGGCTGGTCGTACTGCGGCTCGCCGTCGGCGTCGAGCGGGTACCACAGCGGGATCGGCACACCGAAGAAGCGCTGACGGGAGACCAGCCAGTCGCCGTTCAGGCCCTCGACCCAGTTCTCGTACCGGTGCCGCATGTGCTCCGGCGTCCAGTCCAGGGCCTGGCCGCGCGCGATCAGGTCGTCGCGGACCTGCTCGGAGCGCCCACCGTTGCGGATGTACCACTGCCGGCTGGTGACGATCTCCAGCGGCCGGTCACCTTTCTCGAAGAACTTGACCGGGTGCGTGATCGGCTTCGGGTCGGCCAGCAGATCGCCCGACTCCTTCAACAGCTCGACCGTGGACTGCTGCGCCCCGAACATCGATTTACCGGCGATCTGGGCGAAGGCCTCACGGCCCGCGTCGGTGGTCAGCCAGGCCGGCGTCTCCGAGGTGATGCGGCCGGTCTTGGTGACGATCGGGCGGGTCGGCAGCTCCAGCTCACGCCACCAGATCACGTCGGTGAGGTCACCGAATGTACAGATCATCGCGATACCCGTGCCCTTGTCGATCTGGGCCAGGCGGTGCGCGACGATCGGCACCTCGACACCGAACACCGGCGTGGTGACCGTGGTGCCGAACAGCGGCTGGTAGCGCTCGTCGTCGGGGTGCGCGACCAGCGCGACACAGGCGGCCAGCAGCTCCGGGCGCGTGGTCGAGATCGTGACGCCCTCGCCACCCTCACGGTGGAACCGCAGGTCGTGATAGGCGGCCGGGCGGTCCCGGTCTTCCAGCTCGGCCTGCGCGACCGCGGTCTGGAACGTGGTGTCCCACAGGCTCGGCGCCTCGGACGAGTACGCCTCACCCCGCTCGAAGTTGCGCAGGAACGCGCGCTGGCTGATCTTCTGCGACTTCTGCGAGACCGTGGAGTACGTCAGCGACCAGTCGACCGACAGGCCGAGCGTGCGCCACAGCTGCTCGAAGACCTTCTCGTCGGTCGCCGTCAGTTCTTCGCAGAACTCGACGAACTTACGGCGGCTGACCGCGATGAAGTCCTGGCGCTTGGACGGCACCTTGGCCGGAGGCGTGAACGACTCCTCGTAGGGAACCGACGGGTCGCAGCGGATGCCGTAGAAGTTCTCCACCCGGCGCTCGGTGGGCAGGCCGTTGTCGTCCCACCCCATCGGGTAGAACACCTCGCGGCCGCACATGCGCTGGTACCGGGCGATCGTGTCGGTCTGCGTGTAACTGAAGACGTGACCGACGTGCAGGGAGCCCGATACGGTCGGCGGAGGCGTGTCGATGGAGTAGATCTCGGCGCGCTCACGGGTCCGGTCGAACCGGTACGTACCTTCGCGCTCCCAGGTCTCGCCCCAGCGGGCTTCGAGACCGTCGACGGCAGATTTCGGGCTTCCCATACCTTCGACTCTATCGGCTCGGCGCGAGGAGTTTTTCCCCCTGTGGACAACTCCCCGCACGCACCCCCACCAGGCAGACTCCGGCAGACTGCGGGCATGACGCAGGAGCGCCCGATCGTCATTGCCCTGACCGACGCCTACACCGGACTGACCCAGCTCATCGCCTCGCTGGCGGAGGAGGACGGCTGGGCGGCGACCCCTCTACCCGGCTGGAGCGTGCGCGACCTGATCGTGCACCTGCTCGGCGACGCCCAGCGGGCCCTGGTGGCGCTGGCAACGCCCGCCCCGGGCCCGGCCGACCGCGACGCGGTGACCTACTGGGCCGACTTCGCCCCTACGACCACCACCCCTGAAACCCTGCAGCGCAGCAACCGCCAGATCCGCGTCGTCCGCTCGCTCGCGGTAGCCCACCCCTGGGAGTCGCTGGTCGAGGCCTACACCGAGACCACCGCGGCCGCGTGCACCCTCGCCGCCCGCACGCGTCCCCACGACCTGATCAGCACCCAGGGCCACACCCTGACCACCGACGACTTCCTGTCCACGCTGGTCGTCGAGGCCGCCGTGCACCACCTCGACCTGACCGGCACCGGCACCAGACCCGGCCCGCCCGCGAGCGCCCTCCACCTCGTCCGTAAAACTCTCGACGGCCTGCTCGGCCACCCGGAGCCGGTGGGCTGGGACGATGTCACCTACGCCTGGACCGGCACCGGACGGCGAGCGCTCACCGACGACGAGACCCGGACATTGAAGGACGACGCGGGCCGGTTCCCGCTGTTCTCGTGAGAACAGCGGTGGTTCAGTCTTCGTGCACCAGCAGTTCGGCGTCCGCCGCGATCACGGCCAGTGCCAGGGTGCGGTAGCCGACCTGCTCGAAGAGCACGGTGATCCGGTCGGACTCGTCGCGCATCACCACGCCCGGCCCCCATTCCCGGTGCCGCACCCGGTCGTTCGTGTCGAACCGGACCGCCCCCGCAGGCAGCGGCACGGCGTCCTCGTCGGGTTCCGTGCTCTCCGCGGCCAGGCCGGAGCGGCAGGTGTCGCAGTTGCCGCAACCCTCCTGGCCCTCGGGCAGCACCAGCTCCTCGCCGAAGTAGCCCAGCAGGAACTCCCGCCGGCATCCGGTGGTCTCGGCGTAACCGCGCATCATCTCGACCCGGGACCGGTCCATCCGGGTGTGCTCGGCGTCGACCTCGGCGGCGGCCACGACCGCGGCCGCCGCGGGGACCGCCACGTCGGTGTAGGCGAGGCGGGAGTCGTCTTCCATCTTCACCGCACCGGCCTGCTCGAGCAGGTTGATGGCGCCGGTGAGCTTGGTGGCGCTGAGATCGAGCTCCTCGCGCAGTTGCGTCGCCCCGACCGAACCGCCGGCCTCGGTGTGCTCGCGCACCGCCCCGGCGACCTGGGTGAGAACTTCCTCGTCGGGCCCGCCGGAGGCGAAGAACTTCCGTAGGGAGAGGTCTTCGGGACGGTAGTAGAGGCAGATCAGCGCGGGTTCGCCGTCGCGGCCGGCCCGGCCGATCTCCTGGTAGTAGGAGTCGATCGAGTCGGGCACGTCGGCGTGCACCACGAACCGCACATCGGCCTTGTTGATGCCCATCCCGAACGCCGAAGTGGCCACCACCACGTCGATCTCGCCGTCCAGGAAGCCGGCGTGCACCTCTTCGCGCTCGGCCGCCTTCATTCCCGCGTGGTAGGCCCGGGCCGTGCGCCCGGCCTCGCGCAGCTTCTCCGCGTACTCCTCGGTGGAACGCCGGGTGGCCGTGTAGACCAGCCCGCTGCCCTCGAGCGAGGCCACCCGCTCGATCACGCCCTTCTCCTTGTGCCGCGCCTCGACGAAGCGCCGCACCTCGAGTTCCAGGTTGGGCCGGTCGAATCCGGTGACGATGCGCACCGGGTCGTTCATCTTCAGGCGCTCGACGATCTCGGCGCGCACGGGTGGCGACGCCGTGGCCGTCAGGGCCACCACGCGGGGCCGGCCGAGGGCCTCGATCACGTCGCCGATGCGCAGGTAGTGCGGGCGGAAGTCGTGGCCCCACGCCGACACGCAGTGTGCCTCGTCCACTGCGAGCAGTGAAACATTGAGCTTGGAAAGCTTTTCCAGCACTGTGGCATTGGCCAGCTGTTCCGGGGCGAGGAACATGAACTCCGCGTCACCGGCCGTCAGCGAGTCCCAGGCGTCGTCGGTCACGCCGCGGCTCTGCGCGGAGTTCACCGCCACGGCCCCCAGCCCGGCGTTCTCACCGTGCTTGGCCAGGCCTTCCAGCTGGTCGCGCTGCAGGGCGATCAGCGGCGACACCACCACGGTCGGCCCGTCGAGCATCAGCCCGGCCAGCTGGTAAACGGCAGACTTGCCCGCGCCGGTGGGCATCACGACCAGCACGTCGCGGCCCTTCGACAGGGCCTTCACGGCGTCGAGCTGACCGGGGCGAAGCCGGGCCAGACCGAGCCGGGTACGGGCCAGTCGGCGGATTCTGAATGCAAGGGGAGCCAGCTTCACGAGCCCATCCTGATGGAAAGCGGGCGGGAGAGCACATTCGGCGCACTCCCCCACCCAGGGTAATGATCTGGTCATGTTCCGGTCACACCCCGGGAGCCCGATCGAGGAATCCCAGGACGCGGTCCAGCTTCCCGTCCGGGGCGATGAGCAGCACGTCGAAACCGACCACCACCGCCTCCGACCCCGTCGATCCGGTGGGCACGAGATCCCAGCCGAACCGCACCTGGTCGTGATGCCCGTCCACGGCCCCGGCCAGGCGCAGGGCGTGCCCGGTGAACTGTTGCTGCACCTGCCCGATCACCGCGTCGATCGCGGACGTCCCCTCCACGTCCACCATCGGGTCGGTCAGCCGGCAGGTGGGGGCGAACAGCTCCTCGGCCAGCACCCGGCGCTTCGTGTCGTCGGTCTCGTTCCAGACGGCCAGGTACTGCTCGGCGAGACTGGTCCAGTCGGTCATGTCGGCCTCCGGTTCCCGAAATTGCTTTTGGACGATCGAATCCTCCGGTCCCGCAGGGGTCCCGGTCGATGACCCGGCAGGTCATGTACGGCGCCACCGACGGGCGGCTACCGTCGATGGAATGACGGGGATGACGGGGATGACCGGGACGAGGGGGACGGTGAGCGAGGGCGCCCCGCCGCTGGGCGACGCGGGCGGCATGATCCGCTGGTGGCGGGAACGGCGGCACCTGACCCAGCTGGAGCTCTCGGGCCTCAGTGAGGTCTCGACGCGCCACCTGAGCTACGTGGAGACCGGCCGCTCCCGGCCCTCCAGCCAGCTCGTGCTGCACCTGTGCGAGCACCTGCGGGTGCCGTTGCGCCGCCGCAACGACATCCTGCTCGCCGCCGGCTTCGCCCCGGCCTACGCCGAGCACCGGCTCGCCGACCCGCCCCTGGCCGCGGTGAACTCGGCCATCACCACGATTCTGGCTGCGCACGAACCTCTTCCGGCGCTGGCGGTGGACGGCCACTGGGAGCTGATCGCGGCCACGGCGGCCATCTCCACGCTCACGTCCGGCTGTGACCCGGCCCTGCTCGAACCCCCCGTCAACGTGCTGCGGCTCAGCCTGCACCCTGACGGCATGGCCCCCGGTATCGCCAACCTCGGTCAGTGGCGAGGCCATCTGCTGCACCGGCTGGAGAGCCAGGTGCTCACGACCGGTGACCCGGTGCTGAGCGAACTGCTCGCCGAACTGCGCTCCTACCCCGGCGGCGAGACGCCCGCCGACCCGAAGGACCAGGTACTCGTGCCCTTGCGCTACCGCCTGGGTGACACCGAGCTCTCCCTACTGAGCACCACCACCGTGTTCGGCACCCCGGCCGAGATCACCGTGTCCGAGCTGGCGATCGAGGCGTTCTACCCGGCGGACGCGGTCACGGCCCGGACCCTGGGCGTCGACCCCTCCCGCTTCGTCTGACCTGACGCATCCCGACAACACCCCCGACGACACCCTGACGCCCCGGAACTGCTGAGAAGCCCCTGAGTCGGGGTTTCCCCACACTGCGCGGACCCCCCGTAACCTGGACGACATGTCCTTCACCTCCCTCGGCCTCACCCGCCGGGCCGGGCTGGGCGCGCTGGCCATGACGAGCCTGGGCGCCCTGGTCGCCTGTGCGAGGGGTTCGCGGAGCTCGACGTCCACGAGCTCACCCACCACGACCGTGGGAGAGGGATACACCCGCCACACCGACCTGGCCTACGCCGATCCCGTCGGCCGGGCCCACCTCCTCGACCTCTATGTGCCGACCGGTCCGGCCGGTGTCGAAGGCCCCTTCCCCGTCGTCATTTTCCAGGCCGGTTCGGCGTTCGGCAGCGACGACACGAAGAACGCCACCTCCGACCTGAGCGGCGCCACCACGGCCGAGGCCCTGGCCACCCGGTGGGCGCCGCACGGCTACGCCGTCGTCGGGCTGAACGTGCGCAGCAGCAGCCAGGCCCGCTTCCCGGCCCAGGTGCACGACGTGAAGGCCGCGATCCGTTATCTACGCGCCCACGCCGACGAATACCGCCTGGACCGGAACAGTTTCGCCACCATGGGAACGAGCAGCGGCGGCTGGGGCGCCGTGATGGCCGGGGTGACCGCCGACGACGCCGACTTCGAGGGCGACCTGGGCCATCCTTCGGAGTCCGGCGCGGTGCAGGCCGTGGTGGACCTGTTCGGCCCCACCGACTTCCTGACCATGGACGAGCACCGCCTGCCCGGCGGCCAGAAGCACGACCCGGCCTCGTCCCCGGAGTCGCGGCTGATGGGCTTCGCCATCCAGTCCGACCCCGCAGCCACCGCCCGCGCGAACCCCGCCGCGTACGTCACCGCCCAGTCCCCGCCGATCTGGATCTCCCACGGCACGAAAGACCCCCTGGTGCCGTACAACCAGTCCCAGATCCTGTTCCGGGCCTACCACTCGGCCGGTGCCCCGGCCACGTTCACCCTGGTGCACGACGCCGTCCACACCGACGCCTACCTGGCCGGCACCGACCCCGTCCCCGCGGTGACTGTCCACACCACCACCGGCGGTCACCTGACCCGCTCAGAAACCCCGGCCCCCACCTTCGACGTGATCCGCGCCTTCCTCGACGAGCACCTGAAGCGCTGAGCCGTCCGGGTCGGCCCGGGAAATCGGGATGCATTCGCGCCGCTGATGTTGCACGATGTCCGACTGCCCAAAATCCGGGCGGAGTGAGGAGATCGTGATGGAACTGCTGGCAGACCCCGTGCTGGAGTACGGCGACCGGAGCGTGGCGGAGAAGGGTCAGATCCTGCGCACCACCGTGGGCTCCGGCCTGCACGGCATCGCGATCGCGGGCACCGACGACCACGACGAGATGGGCATCTTCGTCGAGCCGGCCTCCTGGCTGATGGGGCTACGTCCCACGCGGGACAGTTACGTGGCGCGGTCCCAGGCCGAGGGGGCCCGCTCCGGGCCGGGTGACGCCGACCTGGTGATGTACTCCCTGCGCAAGTACCTGAATTTGGCTCTGAAGGGCAACCCGACGGCTCTGCTTCCGCTGTTCGCCCCCGCGCAGGACGTGCTGTTCAGCAACGAGCTGGGGCGCGAACTGCGATCGCTGCGCCAGCATTTCCTGTCGCAGACCGCGGCCTGGCGTTTCCTGGGGTTCATGCACTCCCAGCGCGACGCCCTGCTGAAGGGCGGGCGTAAGGTGCCCAACCGTCCTGAGCTGGTGGAGAAGTACGGCTACGACGTGAAGTACGCCTCGCACGCCCTACGGCTGGCGATGCAGGGCCGGGAGCTGGTGCACCACGGCCGGCTGTCGCTGCCCATGCCCGAGGCCGAGCGCCGGCGGGTGCTCGAGGTGAAGTCCGGCCAGGTCAGGGACATGCAGGTGGTGCTGGACGAGATCGATGCCGTCGCCGCCGAGGTGGTTGAGGCCCTGGAGTCGGGCCGGACTCCCCTGCCGCCCGAGCCGGACATCGACGTGATCGAGGCCTGGGCGATCAGCGCGCACAGCCGATCCTGAACGAGGGGTTCAGGCCCGCCACAACGTCCGCTGGGGCGGGCCTGACCTCACCACCAGATCACCCGTGACCCGGAATCCGTGACGCTCGTAGAAGGGCAGGTTGCGGACGTTGGACGACTCCAGATAGATCGGGGTGTCCGCGAAACGGCCGAGGGCGTCGGCCATCAGCGCCGTTCCGTGCCCCTGACCGCGCACGTCGGCGGCCGTGCCGATGAACTCCAGGTACCAGTGGTGAGGTGGCTGGAGTTCATGGGCCCGCTCGATGTCGCCCATCCGCTGCAGCAAACGGGGCAGGCGCCGGCCGGCACCGCGCACCATCGATGGCGCCGCCCGGATCACCGTGGGCAGCGGCAGTTTCCACTCCCCCGGAGCTGTCCACATCGCCACGGCCCGGCGGTCCCCGGTCGTGCGCACGTGGCCGCGGGGAATGGTGTGGTCCAGCAGCGCCCCGAACACCCGGGCCAGGCGGGCGTGGCGATGGCGCTCGGGGATCATCCAGGTCCACAGCGGGTCGTCGGCGAAGGCGTCGGCGAGGGTCGCCGCGAGGGCGGGCAGGTCGTCGGGTTTTGCCGGGCGCACGTCCACCCGCACATTTTCACCAGTCGGTGCCAGTTAGCCCAGGGGGTCGGGTTACGTGTGTGCAGATGGTGGACGTCCCACCGCCTGCGTGCCTGGCTCACCTCAGGAACGGGTCAGGTCGCGGGACTTGTCAGAAAGGCCCGGCTCCGCCCACGATGCATGATCGGGGAAGAGTGCACCACGGGTAGATACGGGTGGAAGGCAACGATGGCCAGGACGAACGGGCGGAACCGCACCCGGGGCAGCGCACCACGGCTCAACCATCCCCGCGGCAAGCCGCAGGACACCCGCGGCAGCTGGGGCGCGATGGTCTCGGCGCTGCTGGTGGCGGGGCTGATCTTCACGGCGGCCGTGATGCTGCACTACGGCGAGCTGCCGGCGTTCCTGGCCCCGGCCACATCGCTGGGGCACGAGAAGACGATCGAGACCGAGACCGGGACCGGCGACGCCGTCCAGAAGATCGCGCTCGTGGTGTCGGTGCCGGCCGGGCCCCAGGTCTCCAAGGCCGACGGGGAACCGGCCCGGAGAACGGTCACCGTGTCGGTGCGGGTGCGGAACGAGTCACAGGTGCCGGTCGAGGTGCCCGGCACCGGGCAGTCCCTGCGCACCGACGAGGCGCACTCCTACGACAGCGTCACGGACGGCCCGGCGAAGGTGACGAAGGTGGCGGCGGGCAAGGGCAAGACCGTCAAGCTGCAGTTCCGGGTTCCCGACGGCGAGACCCCAGCCACGCTGACACTGAAAGTGGCCGGGGAGCAACGTAAGTTCGACCTGTCCTGAGCCGGCGCCGAGCCGCCGGCGTTCAGCCCCGCAGCGCCTGCACCAGGGGCCGCATCTGCTCGGCGTCGAAACTACCGGTCAGCCGGACGATCCGGCCCTCGCGCACCAGCACCACGTCGGTGCCCTTGACGTCGATCGCCGTACCGTCGGGCAGCGTGCCGGTGAGGTTGAGCTCCACGGTGATCTCGTCACCGTCGCCGCTCACCCGGGAGGTCTCGGCGTAGTCCGGCATCAGGGTGGTGAACAGTTCCTCACGCTGGGCCAGGACCTCCAGCAAGGTCTTCGCCGGGTAGACGCCGTCCGTCGGGTCGGCCGGCTGATGGCGCACCTCGATCTCGTCCGCCAGGTACCGGGCGAACACCTCACGCATCGCGACCGGGCTGACCGTGGAGGCCTGGACCAGGTCTTCCAGAACCGACATCATCGTCCCCCGTTTGACCGTCTCGAAAACCGCTGCCGCCCCACTTTTGCCGACCACGCACCCGGCCGCAAGCACCCCGCCGCCGCTCAGGGAAAAAGCTCCCGGCGGCGATCGCCGCCGGGAGCTTTTCCGGAACTGCTGGAGAACCGTATGTCAGGACACCGCGGGCCAGTTCGAGGAGTCCCAGGTGAGCCGGTTGATGCCCAGCTTGGCCACGCCGTTGTCCGCACCGTCGTAGTAGTGGTAGACGAGGACGTCACCGTCACCGTCCTGGATCAGCGACTGCCCACCCGGACCGACGATCGTGCCGTGCGTACCGAGGATCTGGGTGCCACCGCCCGCGGTCAGCAGGTTGCCCGGACGGTCCTTGTACGGACCGGTGATGGTCTTGGAGCGACCGACCATGATCTTGTAGGTACTGCTCGTGCCCTGGCAGCAGGCGTCCCACGAGGTGAACAGGTAGTAGTAACCCGCGTGGTAGATGATCGCCGGGGCCTCGATGGCCGTGCTGTTCGCCCGGGAGGCGATGCTGTACACCGTTGAGCTGCTCGAAATACGCTTACCCGTCGAGGGGTTCAGCTCGATCATCTTGATGCCGGTCCAGAACGAACCGAGCGAGAGGTACCACTTGCCGCTGCGGTCGATCACCAGGTTCGGGTCGATGGCGTTGTGGTTGCTGCTGGTCGTGGTGGAGTAGATCTTGCCCTGGTTGGTCCAGCTGCCCGGCTTACCGGTGGTGCTGGTGGCCAGGAAGATCGCCGACTTGTTCTTACCGAACGACGAGGCCGAGTAGTACAGGTAGTACTTGCCGTTCTGGTACGACAGGTCGGGCGCCCAGAGGTTGCCGTTGCTCGTGCCGGTGTACTCATCGGTCCAGGTGGCGGTCCCGTTCGGGAAGGCCAGACCGGTGTAGGTGAACTTGGTGCGGTCGGTCGACGTGCGCAGCGCGATACCCGGGGCCGTCGCCGCCAGCAGGTACGTACCGTCCGGGCCCTTCACCATGGACGGGTCGTGCACGGCGACGTTCCCGCTCACGGCCCCCGGGCCGGGGTACTCGGCGGCGCCGGCCGATCGCAGGTGCAGGGCGGTCGGCACCACGGCCGCGGCCACGAGGGCGGCGGCCACCAGCCCGGCGATCCGGGTGCGACCGCGCCACCCGTTCCTACGCACCCCGGACGGTACTGAGAAGACGCTGGACATGACACCTTTCCTGGTTCGTCGAAAGACCGGCCACGCGGGCCGTGCTCATCACCAGGTCGGTTCCGGCACCGTCCACGTTGCCCATACCAGGATCAATTCGACCCTAATTCTACGGTGGTGGAGGCGTGCTCGCCTCGGTGCGCTTCCGGATCCCGTCCGCCACCGATGAGGTGGCCGACGGTGTCGAGGTCGGCGGCGGGTTCTTCTCGCGGGTGTACCGGGCCAGTTCGGAGGGGTGTTCACCGGATGCCTCGAAGACCAGGGTGTCGCCGTCCACCCGCACCTGTGTCGCCCGGCCCATCACGTCGACGTGGGGCACGTTCGCACAACCCGTCTCCGTGGACGCGGCGGACTCCATCCCGAACGCCCCCTCGGCCGTCAGGTCATAGGTACCGCGCTGGCCGTTGCAGCCGTCACTCGCCTTCCAGTCACCGTCGTCGAACCTCAGGTAGGCCTTGCCGTAACTGGACCGCCCGAAGTCCGAGACCGTCCAGCCGGCGATCTCGAGCGGGTACCAGGTGCCCGCGACCTGGTCCCGGACGTCACCGCCGCTCGAGGCGGGGGCGACCGACTCGTCCCCGCATCCTCCGAGAACCAGCACTGCTGCCACCACCGGCCAGATCACGCGATTCATCCCCGTACCTCCCGCAAGCATCCGGCAAACCTCGGAACCACCCCTTGGACGTCCAAGGGGTGGTTCCGGTTCCGGTTCGGGTGGGTGGTTACCGGGTGGGTGGTTACCGGGTGGGTGGTTACCGGGTGATCATCGGGTGAGGAAGGACGTGGTGCGCCCGTTCGTGGAGACGGAGGTGATCGCGCGGCCACTCAGGGCGGCCGTGATCTGCACGGGCACCGGGATCTTCGAGCCGGTCACCGAGCCGTTCGCCAGGTTGCCGTAGGTGTCGGTCGTGCCCCAGCAGGCGGCGGTGCCGTCGGTGGTCACGGCGCACCCGGTCGCCGCGTACGGGCTGTTCTCGACGAAACCGGTGGTCACCTGGGTGACGGTCTTGCCGGCGAGCGGACCGGAGGTGGCCACGACCGGCACCGGGTAGGCCCGGTTACTGGTGGAGTCGACCCCGAGCGGGCCGTACACGTTGTAGCCCCAGCAGTAGGCCTTGCCGTCCGCCACCGCGCAGGACGAGTAGCTGTGCGAGTCGATGCTGGTGACGGTCTTGCCACCGAGACCGTCGTTGGCCGAGTACACCGCGACCGGCACCGAACTGTTGTTGGTGGCGAAGTTGCCCAGCGCACCGTAGGCGCCGTAGCCCCAGCAGTACGCCTTGCCGGTGGCGATCACGCAGTTCTGCAGGTAGCCCGTGCTCAGGGCGGTGACGGTCTTGTCCTTCAGCACGCCCGTGGTGTTCACCGCGACCGGCACCAGGCTCTTGGTGGTGGTGTTGTTGCCGAGCTGCCCCCAGGCGTTGTCACCCCAGCAGTACACCTTGCCCTCGGCGAGGGCGCAGCTGTGGCCGCTCTGGGTGCTGACCTGCGTCACCGTCTTTCCGATGAGCAGACCGCCCACCTCGACCGGCAGCGGGCTGGGGGTGGTGGTGCCGTTACCCAGCTGGCCGGAGCCGTTGGCGCCCCAGCAGTAGGCCTTCCCGTCGGCGACGGCGCAGGTCTGGTGCACGCCGGCCTGGATGTCCGTGACCGTCCTGCCCGTGAGCGCCCCGCCGACCGCGGTCGGCAGCATGGCTGAGCCGCTGCTGCCGGTGCTGCCGTTACCGAGCTGGCCGTCGGGGTTGGCGCCCCAGCAGTAGGCCGTGCCCTCAGCCAGGGCGCAGGTCGCGAACTCGCCCACGGAGAGGTCGCTGAGAGCCTTGGACGCGATCGGGTTGTCCAGGACCGGCATGGCCAGCGCCCCGGTGTGCGCCACCGTGTCGGTGCTGCCCGTGAGCAGCTGACCGCTCGCGTTCCACCCGGCCGAGACCAGGGAACTGACGACCGCGGGGGCGGTCGGGGTGGCGGGGGTTTCGGTCACCTCCGGTGTCGCTACCGGGATGTCAGTAGCTGCGGGGATCGGGTCGGTTGTGGGGTCCGCCGTCGGGGCTGCTGTCGGGTCGGTTGTCGGGTCGGTTGTCGGGGCTGCCGTCGGGTCCGTTGTCGGGTCCGCCGTCGGGGCTGCTGTCGGGTCGGTTGTCGGGTCGGTTGTCGGGGCTGCCGTCGGAGCTGCCGTCGCTGACAGGGTCGGGGTGACCTCCGGGGTCGCGAGGACCGGGGCCTGCGGCAGGGCCGAGGCCACGACCGAACTGGCCCCGGTGCCGGCCACAGTGATCGCGGCGACCGAGATCTTGTACGCAACACCGTTGCTCAGGCCGGACACGACCGCCCGGGTGCCGCTGACCGGCTGCACGACCTGGGCACCGGCCTGCGTGACATAGGTCAGCGCGTAACCGGTCACCGGCGCTCCGCCGGTGTCGGCCGGGGCGTTCCAGGTGGCGGTGAAGGAGCCGTCGCCCGAGTCGACCGCCAGGCCCGAGGGCGCCTGCGCCACCGTGAGCGGCGTGACCGTCACCGAGGCAGAAGCCGCTCCGGTGCCCGCGGCGTTGACCGCCGCGACCCGGACCCGGTAGGTGGTCCCGTTGGTCAGGCCGGTCACCGTGGCGGTGGTGGCGTCGAGCTTACGGACGACGTCAGCCCCGGTCCCCGGGGTCGCCGTCAGCACGTACCCGGTGATCGGGGCGCCGCCGGTCTGCGTCGGCGCGCTCCAGCTCGCCGCGAACCGGGCGTCACCGGGAGAGGCCGAGACCCCGGACGGTGCCGCGGCCACGGTGAACGGGGTCGAGGTGACCGCGGACGATGCCGGGCCGCTGCCGGCCGAGCTGGTCGCCGTGACGGTGATGGAGTAAACGGTGCCGTTGGTCAGACCGCTCAGGGAGCTCTTGGTACCGGTGACCGTCGTCGTGCGGGCCGCCTGGCCCGAAGCCCGGTAGCTGATCGTGTACCCGGTGATGGCCTTCTTCGAGGACGGCGCGGTCCAGGTCAGGTCGACCCGGGAATCCCCCGCGACCGCGTTCACGCCGGTGACCTGGGCCGGGAGCTGCGCGGCAGCCTGAGCCGCGGCCTGGGCGGCCGCGTTCGCAGCGGCCTGCTCCATGGCCTTCTGGAAGGCCTCGAAGAGATCGGCGAAGAATCCGCCGTTCTGCTGAGGGGCACTCTTCTGTGCAGTGAAAGCCACTGGCACGACGATGTCTTCGCCCTGCCCGGCAGCGCTGTCCGTTGTCAGGTGAACCGCGCCGGGGGGCGGCGCGTTGGTGCCTACCGCGAACGTGGCGACAAGAACTGCCGCCGCGGCCGCTGAGGCCAATGTTCCGCGTGAACGCATGGGGGTGGGCTCCTGCCAACGTGATGCGCCCGGATTGGCCCGGGGTGAGCGAGTTACCTGAGCGTACACAGAGTTATACGCTGTGTAATGGGGCTGTGAGGGTGACGACCTGGCCCGGCGCCACGTCACCCACCTGGACCAGAGCCTGTTACATACGAGTGATTCGATGGGGCCATGAACCACTCGGAATGGATCGAGAGATACGCTTCCGCCTGGCGCGCGAGGAGTTCCGCGGATGTCGTGAAGCTGTTCACACCCGGCGCCGTGTACTACTACTCCCCCACGAAGGCGCCGCACCGGGGGCACGACGAGATCGCCGCCCACTGGAAGCGCGCCACCAGCACCTTCTCCGAGCTCGATCTGCGGTTCGGCACCCCGATCAGCCAGGGTCGGCGCACCTTCGTCGAAATGTGGGCCACCCTGCGCGATCCGGCCTGGAACGCGGCAGCCCCGAGCGACCTGGTCACATTTCCCGGATGCCTCGTGCTGCGCTTCACCGACGAGGGCCTGTGCGAGGAGCACCGGGAGTACTACAACACCGTGTTCGGCGAGAACATCGCCGCACCGGCCGGCTGGGGCGATTGATTCCGTAGCACCGACACTGGATTTCGGACTCCGTACAGGGCAGACTGGGTGAATGTCCGAGACCGTGGACGCCCCGGCCGCGCGGTCCGAGAGCCACCCCCGCAGTTCGGCCCGCCAGCGCATCGTCGAGGCCGCGACCGAGCTCTTCAGCACCCGCGGCTACGCCGCCACCACCACGCGCGACATCGCCGACCGCGTGGGCATCAAGCAGCCCTCGTTGTACTCACATTTCGCGGTGAAGGCCGACATCCTCATCGAGGTGGAACTTCAGACGTTCCGCCCCACCGTGGAGCGCTTCCAGGCCATGCACGCCGACGAGACCCTGACGGCCGGCGACCGGCTGGGCCGCCTCGTGGAGTTCGACGTGCGCATGCTCTGCGAAGGCTCCTGGAACGTCGCCCTGCTCGGCTACCTCCCGGAGGTGCGCCGCGAGGGCCTGGCCGCCGGGATGGCGGCCCACTCACACGAGCTGTTCCTGGTCTACCGCACCCTGGTCGGCGAGGCACTGACCGAGAACGGCCGCACGGAAACCGATCTCGAGACCCTGACCGAAGTGGTCTTCAGCCTGGTCGAGGGCATCATCCTGCGTCGGGTGCACGACCCCGACCTCGACGCCGACCGCCTGGCCCCCGCCGTCCGCGACGCCGCGCTGGCCATCGTCCGGTAGCTCTTGGGGCCCGACCTCCGCACCAAGCTGAATGGCTAACCGATTGCTGCTGCCCTGCCGACGGTCTCGCGCTTCTCGCGGGCCCGGCGACTCATCAGCAACGCCAGCGCTGTGAGACACAGGGCCACGACGCAGACCCACCAGAGACTCGCCGCGCCGAACCGGGCCAGCGCCAGCCCACCGAGTCCGGCTGCCAGCACGCGTCCCACCGGCCAGCTGAGGCCGTGGATGCCCTGGTACGTGGCCTCCAGCGAGTGAGGGGCGATGTCGGCGATCACCGTCGAGGCGACCGGGAAGATGCCCAGTTCTCCGACGGTCCAGAGCACGACCGCCAGGGCCCAGTGCCACCACTGCGTCGCGAAGACCTGCACCAGGTAACCGACGGCCGTCAGGGCCAGCCCGCCACTCATCACCAGGGTCTTCGGCAGACGCTCCACCACCCGGATCATCGGGATCTGCAACAGGCACAGCAGCGCCCCGTTGATCGTGAGCAGGGTGCTGTAGGCCGGTACGGAGAAGCCGTCGTCGGTCATGACGATCGGCAGGGTGGCCGTGCCCTGCAGGTACACGGTCAGGTAGAGCGTCATGATCGCGGTGAACACCCAGAGCACACCGTCGTGGCGAACTTTCGCGATGGCATGGAGCAGGGTCGGCATCGCCACCGAGGGGGGCGTGGTCGAGCGCAGCAACGGCACCATCACGAGCAGCACCACCAGCAGCAGCACGGCCTCCAGGTAGAAGACCAGCGCGAACGAGTACGTCGACAGCCAGCCGGCAAAGGCCGGGCCGATCGCGTAGCCACAGTTGATCGCCCACATCCGCAGGGAGTAGGCCCGTTCCCGCAGAGCCGGAGGAACCAGCCGGCCGATGAGTGAACTGAGCGCCGGTCCCGGCAACAGCGACATGGCCCCGTAAGCGAACAACAACCCGGCCAGTGTCCCCATCGAGACCGGCTGGGCGAGCGCCACCAGCAACCCCGCCGACGCGAGCTGCCCGACGACCACCACCCGTACGCCACCGAACCGGTCGGCCAGGTAGCCACCGCACAGACTGGCCACGATGCCACCACCCCCGAAGGCGGCCACGACCAACCCGATCGTCGCCGCATCCAGACCTCGGTCGCGGCTGAGCCAGGCCGACATCAGCGGGGCGACGAAGTGCCCGACCGACAGCACCAGGGTGACCGCCCAGAGCGCCCAGAACGAGACCGGGAGCCCGTACAGGCCAGGCGGTCTCACCGGTTGACGGCTCACTGTGCTCTCACCCCAGGGATATTACCCTTGCCCTGAGCAGGCCGATCCCAGGTCCGAAAGACCCCCGTTCCGGACCACCAACGGCCCCACCCGGTGCCGACGCCATGAACGTTCGCCCGTGTGCCGATCCCTCCCTGGTTCGTGATCAGGTGATCCCCCGGTATCTGAGGTCCGGGAGGTGCCCCCACCGCCCCGGGGACCACCAGGACCACCACCCCACCCACGCCTCACACCGCTGGTGCCGGCTCTGCCAGCCAGCCCATGACCTCGTCGGAGGTGACCAGGGCATCACGCTGCAGATAGTTGATCATTTTCAGGGCGTCGTCGTGGGCCTGGATGCTCGAGCCGGAGGTCAGGTCGGTGGCGACCCGGATGAAGAAGTCGCGCTGGTGCGCGTCGACCGAGGTGTACAGGATACAAATGTCGGTGAAGCCACCGATGAGAATGAGGTTTTCGACGCCGTACGACTTCAGCACGATGTCGAGCTCGGTGGCGAAGAAGGCGGAGTAGCGCCGCTTGCGGATGTGGAACTCCTCGCCCACCGGCCCCAGGCCGGTCGCGATCTCGGTACCGGGGTTTCCCTCGATGCAGTGCGGACCCTCGGAACCGTCGAGCTCGCGGCCGATGTCGGTGAGGTGGGGCTTGTGCACCTCCTGGATCCAGACCACAGGCACGCCCTGGGCCCGGCACTCGGCGACCATCGCCTGGGCCTTCTCCAACTGGCCAAGGCCGTAGGCGGCCTGCGGACCGGAGAGGTCACCGCCCTGGAAGTCGACGACGACGAGGGCGGTCTTGCCACTGATGTTCATGCGGTCTCCTTGATCGAGACGGTCTCCAGCCAGTCGTAGACCGCGGTGCTGCTCACGAGCGAGTCGCGCTGCAGGTACTTCATGGCGCGCAGCGCGGCGTCGTGCAGTTCCTGGCCCGAGCCGACGACGAGGTCGCTGACCGTGCGGAAGTGGTAGTCGAGCTGGTGCGCGTCGACCGCCGTGTAGTGGATGCAGACGTCGGTCATGCCACCGATGAGAATCACCGTCTCGGCCTTGTACCCGCGCAGCAGCAGGTCGAGTTCGGTGCCGAAGAAGGCCGAGTAGCGGCGCTTGCGGATCAGGTACTCCTCCGGACGTGGCTCCAGGCCCGGGTGCAACTCCGTGCGCTGCTCACCCTCGATGCAGTGCGGCCCCTCGGAACCGTCCAGCTCGCGCCCGATGTCGATCAGGCTCGGCTTGTGCACCTCCTGGATGAAGATCACCGGCACCTGCCGGGCCCGGAACGCGGTGACCAGCTCGACGGCCTTCGGGTTGCGCACCTCACGACCCGGCATGTAGGTCAGCGCCGGGTTGTTGCCCGGGTAGGGGTTCTCGAGACCACCGCCCTGAATGTCGACCACCACGAGCACGGTGTTGCCCACGGGCCGCAGCTCGTCGGACGGTGTCCAGTCGGTCACCTGAAGCGGATTGTCTGACACGGGTTTCCTTTCTCAGCTGAGGCGCACACGCGGATCGAGCACCGCGAGCCCCAGGTCGACGAGCGTGTTGACCACGACGTACACCGCGCCCAGCAGCAGGCTGATCGTGGCGACGGAGTTGGTGTCGGCGGCATTGATGGCCGTGACCAGGTACTGACCCAGCCCGTTCCAGGAGAAGATCTGCTCGACCACCACCAGGCTGGAGAGCATCATCCCGATCTGCACACCGAGCAGGCTCAGGGCCGGGCCGGCCGCGTTGCGCAGCCCGTGCCGCCGCAGCAGCTGTGACTCGGTCTCACCCAGAGACCTTGCGGTGCGGGCATAACCGGAGCGCAGGCTGGTGTCGAGACCGTCGGCCAGCACCCGGGCCAGGGCGACGCCCGGCCCCAGACTGGCCGCGGTGGCCGGCAGGATCAGATGTTTCAGCGCGTCGAAGGCGTACGGGATGTTGCCGGTGAGCAGCCCGTCGAGCACGAAGAAGCCGCTCAGCCCGCTGCTCGCCCCGTACGACGTGCGGCCCGCGACCGGCAGCCAGCCCAGCTGCCCGAAGAACAGCAGCAGACCACCGGTGGCGATGAGGAACGCCGGAGCGCTGGCCGCGCTGAAGAGCACGAACCGGATGACGCCCCCGGCCCGTCCGCGCAGCGAAGTGGCGCGGGCCAGCACCAGACCGATGACGATCGACAGGAGCACCGTGGCGACGGCCAGTTCGAGCGTGGCCGGCAGACGCCCGCCGAGCTCGTCGGCCACCGGACGTTTCGTGCTCAGGCTGAGCCCGAGATCGCCCTGCAGCAGCCGGGTCAGGTAGTCCCAGTACTGCACCACGACGGGCTGGTCGAGACCGAGCCGGACGCGGGCCGCCGCGATCGCGTCGGGTGAAGCGTTGGCCCCGACGTAGGCGTGCACCGGGTCTCCGCCGCCGAACCGGCTGACCACGAAGATCAGGACCGACAGCGCGAACAGCACGACCACCAGCGAACCGATCCGGCTCACGGTGAAACGCAGCATGATCAGGCCCCTCTCGCCCGTAGAACCGACCGCAGCCCGTCACCGAGATAGTTGAAGATCAACGACAGGAGGCCCACCGCGACCGCCGGGAACACCGGGATCCACCAGGAGTCGAGCAGGTACTGCAGGCCGGCGCCGGCCATCAGCCCCAGCTCCGGCGAGGGAGCCGGTGAACCCAGCCCGATGAAGGCCAGGGCCGCGAGCGTCATGATGACACCGCCGATGTCGAGGCTGGCGGTGACGAGCACGGTCGGCAGCACGGTGGGAACCGTGTGCCGCACCATCAGCCGGGTGCCGTGCGTGCCACTCATCCGCGCTGCCTCGACGTGCAGACTGGTTGCGGCACGACGGATCTCGCCACGGGCGATGCGGGCGTACAGCGGCCACCAGACGATCGCGATGCCGATCATCGAGCTGCGCAGACTGGGCCCGAGAGCCGCCACGATGGCCATCGCCACGATCGTGGCCGGGAAGGCCAGGAACAGGTCGGTGATCCGCATGAGGAGACTATCCACCCAGCCACCGACAAAACCGGCGACGGCGCCGATGAGCAGGCCCAACAGCGCACTGCCCCCGGTCACGACGAGCGCCGCGAACAGACTGATGCGCGTCCCGGCCAGCACCCGGGTGAGCACGTCGAAGCCGAGGTTGTCGGTACCGAGCCAGTGCCCGCCCGAGAACGGCTCCAGATAGGGGGTTCCGGAGGGTACGTCGGTCGCGTAGGGCGAGAGCAGCGGGCCGAGAAGGGCCAGCAGGACGACGATCACGAGGGCGGCCAGAGCCACGGTCTCCGGGGTCGTCTTCCGGCGGGCCCGCGGCGCACCGGCCGAGGACGAGGTGTTCGCCGCGGTCCCGGAGGCGTCGGTCTCAGTGGAGGACGGCATGCAGCAACCTCCGACCGTACTCGCTGGTGATGGCGGCGCCGAGGTCGTCCGCGGGGACGCTCTCGACGATCGCGCCCTGACTGATCACGACAACGCGGTCGGCGATCACCCGGGCCGCCGCCAGGTCGTGGGTGACGAAGAGCATGGGCAGTCCCAGGTCATGACGCAGAAGGTTGAGCAGGTTGAGTACCGAGCAGGCCACGCTGACATCGAGCGCGCTGGTCGGCTCGTCACACAGCAGCAGCGACGGGGGCACCACCACGGCCCGGGCGATCGCGACGCGCTGCCGCTGACCACCCGAGAGTTCGGCCGGTTTCGCGTCGAGCACCGAGGCCGGCAGAGCCACGCGTTCCAGCGCCGTCCGCAGGTGTGCCTCACGCTGAGACCGGTCGAGACCGGCTCCGGTGACGGTATTCCCGAGTCGTTCCATCAGTAGCGAGCGAACGGTGAGCCACGGGGTCAGGGAGGCACCCGCGTCCTGAAAGATGACCTGAACCCCCTCCCCACGACGCCGGTCGACCACGACGTCCCCGGTGTCGGGCTGCTCGAGGCCGGCCGCGATCCGCAGGATCGTCGACTTCCCCGAACCGCTCTCCCCCACCAGGGCGACGCTCTCGCGCGTCCCCACCCGGAGGTTCACGTCGTGCAGCACGTCTTTGCGGTGACGCCGGCCGAAGCCTCCGGTGGAGAAGGACTTCTTCACCTTGGCCAGCTCGAGGGCCGGTGCGCTCGAACGCGGGCCACCCTCGGCCTCGGCCCCGAAGTCGCTCCACCGCAAACTGCCCTCGGCCCACTGACGTTCCAGATCCGCGTCCTGGATCCCGCGGGCCTCGGCCATCGACGCGACGACCGTGGCCTCGGGAAGCCCCACCGGGCGTCCCCGATCGGAATGCAGGGTGAGCCGCGAGGCGACCAGCCGCTGCGTGTAGGGGTTCTGCGGCTTCTCCAGTGTGTCGGCGGTGTTGCCGTGCTCGACGATCTTCCCGTTCCGGAGCACGGCCACCTCGTCACCGACGGCCCGGGCGACGCCCAGATCGTGCGTGATGAACAGGACTGCGCAGCCGAGCTGTTCGCGCTCCCGACTCAGCAGCTTGAGAATCTGTGCCTGGACGCTGACATCGAGAGCGGTGGTCGGCTCGTCCGCAATCAGCAGGGAAGGACGCCGGGCCAGGGCGAGGGCGATCATCACGCGCTGACGCATACCGCCCGAGAGCTGATGCGGGTAACTGCGCAGCACGGTGGCTGGTTCGCGGATCTCCACCTCTTCCAGCCACCGCGTGCTCTCCGCCGTGCTCCCGGTGACCAGGCCGAGCAGCCGCCCGATCGTCATGGTCGGGTCGAGCGACGACATCGGGTCCTGGAAGACGGTGGTGACCCGGTGACCGCGGACGCCCCGCCAGCCCGTCTCCTTCGACGGGTCGAGCGAGGTGCCCGCGACGGTCACCGTGCCGTGGGTGGTGACGCCGCGCAGGTCCGTCAGAAGCCCCTGCACCGCGAGCCCGATGGTGCTCTTCCCGGAGCCGGACTCCCCTACCAGGCCGAGGCATTGCCCCGGCTCGATGGTGAAGGAGACGTCGTCGACCGCGGTCGTGCGGGTGTAGTGGACGCTGAGGTTGGCGACGGACAAAGCGGCGGTCATGTCAGTCTCCCGACGGGCTCAGGTGCGCCAGCTGCAGCACACCGGTGATGACCGGGTTCCAGGACTCCTCGACGCCGGTGACGTCTTTCTGGAAGACGGCCGTGCCCAGGCTGTTCGCCACCGAGTACCAGTAGGCCGACTCACTGACCATGCTCGCGGCGTCGCCGTACAGGGCATCGTCGTCCTTCGTCGCGGCCTGCGCCAGCTTGTCGGCCAGGCCGGGAACACTTGCCCCGAAGAGATCGAGTCCGCCGTCGGGTGTGTAGAAGACGGTGCCCCAGGCGTCCGGGCTGGCGGTGTCGGGGAAGCCGGAGAAGAACGTGACGTCAGGGGCGTCGGCGCCCTTGGCCAGGCCCGAGTAGTAAGTGCCGGCCGCGTATCCCGTGCTGTCGGCCTTCACCCCGGCCTGGTTCAGCATCGCCGTCAGGTTGTCGCACAGCGCCTGGCCGGACGAGCTGCTCTCGGCGTACCCGCACGAGATCGTCCTGTCCTGGAGAGCACCACCGGCCAGATCGGCGAGCGCACCCTCGTCGTAACTGATCTTCTGCTGGTTCACGGCCTCCGGCAGCAGGTTCTGCGGGAAGACCTGAGTGGTGGAGGTTCCGGTGTCGCCGAGCGCCAGCTTCGCCAGTTCGGGGAAGTCGATGCCGCCGACGAACTGCTTGCGGGTGGTGTCGTCGCCGAGTTCGGGGCTCTTCGGGTTCACGAACAGCGTGGGTGTCTGCATGCTCGGGAAGGCGTAGGTCTTGAGGTTCTCGACCTTCTTCAGCGAGCTGAAGGAGGAGCTGTCGGTGTACCCGATCAGCCCGTCCACCTCGCCCTTCTTGAGCTGGAGCTGCACGGTCGACATGTTCGAGACGACATCGAAGTGGACGTCCTGGTAACCGGGTTCGTCACCCCAGTACTGGGCGTAGGTCTTCAGGTCGTACGAGACGCCCGGGTCGAAACCGGTGTACGTGTACGGCCCGGTGCCCGCGTCGTTGGTGGCGAACCAATTGTCGTCCTCACCCTTCCACGGGTGCTCCTTCAGCGCGGTCGGGCTGATCATCTTCGGCCCGAACGGTGAGGCGAGCAGGTCGAGGAAACTCGAGTTGGCGCTCTTCAGCGTGACGGTGACCTGGTAGTCGCCGTCGGTCGTGACGTCTTTCACGCCCTTGACCATGTAGGCGGGGCCGGCGTCGACGTCGACGCGGCGGTCGAAGCTGGCCTTGACCGCGTCGGCGTTGAAGGGGGTGCCGTCGTGGAAGGTGACGCCCTCGCGCAGGGTGAAGGTGAACTCGGTGTTGTCGTCGTTGGCCTGCCATGCGGTGGCGAGCCGGCCTACGAGCTTCGGTTCGGCCTGACCGGGCTGGTAGTCGAGCAGGCCCTCGTAGGCACTGTTCACGAGGTTGAGCTCGTAGCCGTCGTAGGCCGAGTCCGGGTCGGGCGTGGAGATCGCGCCGAGGAAGGCGAGGTTGAGTGTGGTGTCCGAGCTACCGGTGCTGGTCGTGCCCGGGGTGCTTCCGGAGCAGGCGGTCAGGGCCAGGGCAGTGACCGCGAGGCCTGCGGTGAGAGCGGTGAAGCGCATCCGATGAGGCATGGGGCCTGTGCTTTCTCGGGACGGCTGGACGGTGTGGGTCTATTAGCTATCGCTCGATAGTTACGAGGAGCGACAGTGGTCGTTACCCGGGGGTTTCTCAGCGAGCCCATCAGAATGTGACCCGGGCCACGGACGAGTCGCGGTGGCTCGGTCGACCGACAGCAAAGTGCGGTTGCGGGGTCGAGCGAGATCTACCCCCCGAAGGCCGAAAGCTCGCCCATCGTCCGGACTCAACTGCGCAGGACGGTGGTCGAAGATCACCACGGATGGCCCGGGTACCTTCACCGGGCATCGCAGCGACCATCGCCTGGGTCGCTGGTGTCGTGGTGAAGAACTTCAACTCTGGGAGACCCTCGATGGTCAGCGTTCAGGCAGAGACGGTGCCACCCCGGTTCGGAGTGACGCAGCGTTTTCTGGAACCCCTGTCCAACTTGTCGCTGTTCCAGAAAATCATCAGCGTCCGTGTCGTCGCCGCCATCTTCAGTGGCGGCGCGGTGCTGATGACCCTCATGCTTCTGGCTGACACGGCTCCCCAGATCAGCCGCAGTTACATCGTCCCCCTCACCTCGGTGGACGACCTGCGCGCCGACGTCCTTCAGTCCCGGGCGGACCTGCTTCTCGCCCAGGCAACCAGCGGCGCCGCACAGACCCAGGCCATCGCCCAGGCCCGCTCGCTCGACGAGTCGGCTGCCCGAACCCTCGCAAGCTACGCTGCTTCTGACGGAAGCTCCTCATCTTCAGCAACTTTGAGCGAATTATGGACCGCGTACACCACCTGGCGAGATTCCACCCTGGTGCCGGCGCTGACCACCGACCCGGAAGCTGCTCTCTCGCTGTTGACCGGCGAGGGCGAGACTCAGATGCAGAATCTGCTGACCGGCCTCACGACCGTCCGGGCCGCCACGGTCAGCCAGGCCGCCGCCGATCAGAACCAGCTGCTGGCCGATCACCGCCGCGATCGCTGGGAGGTGATCGCCCTCTGGCTGGTGACCGAACTCGCCGCCTTCACCATGGCTCTGCTGGTCGCCCGGATGGTGCGTCGTTCCGCCCGCCGGGTCCAGACCGTGACGCACGCTCTCGCCCAGGGAGACCTGACCCATCGCACCGAGATGACCACTCGGGACGAAATTGGCCGGATGGGAGCCGATCTGGACGGCGCCCTGGACAAACTCTACGACGTCGTGCGCACGATCAACGCCTCCGCCGGCCAGGTCACCGAGCACGGGGCCCATCTGAGCCGGATCAGTGACGAGGTCGCGGAGGGGGCCGCCGAGTCGTCCGCCCAGTCCCAGGCCGTCACGGCTGCCTCTTCCGAAGTGGCCGGAATCGTGGCGGCCGTGGCCGCCGCGGCCGAGCAGATGAACGGATCGATCGCCGACATCTCCCGCAACGCCGACGAGGCCGCCCGGACCGCGACCGAGGCCACCGGTGGTGTCGCCGTGGTCCAGGAGAAGATCCAGCGCCTGGGGTCTTCGTCCGAAGAGATCGGCAACGTGATCGAACTGATCAACTCGGTGGCCCAGCAGACCAACCTGCTGGCCCTCAACGCGACCATCGAGGCCGCCCGGGCCGGCGAGTTCGGCAAGGGCTTCGCCGTCGTCGCCAACGAGGTGAAGACGCTGGCCGAGGAAACCCGCAGCGCCACCAGCGACATCGCTACCCGGGTGGCGGCGATCCAGGCTGATGTGTCATCGGCGGCCGGCTCGATCGAGCAGATCACGGAAACCGTCACCCAGATCAACTCCAAGCAGGGGCTGGTGGCCGGGGCGGTGGACAGTCAGAGGTCGATCATCGCCGACATCTCGATGTCCGCCCAGGGAGCGGTCGGAACCTCCTCGATGATCGGGATGCTGTCCGACTGCGTCATAGCCACCTCCGATCTCACCGCGGGCGCGGTGGCCCGGGCCCGGGCGTCCGCCAGCAGCCTGGAAATCCTCGGCAGCGAACTACAGCAGCTGATGATCACCCAGTTCACCATCGAGACGCCCCGGGAGGACCGGTCCGACCAGGACAGCCTCCAGGTGACCGGGTGACCCGGGTCACCCGGCATCCGGCTTCACCCGTTCACGGAGCGAGGATCCCTTCCCGGACGATCTCGATCATCGAGTGGGTTTCGACATCCTGGTCAAACCCTTCCACCCACGGCATCCAGGCCGGGGGCAGGGCGGCCCGGCCCGGAGCCAGCCCTCGGGCCCGCAGATGCTGGAACTGCACCAGGGAGATGGCCAGGACTGCCAGAATGCTGGCCAAGCGGTCACTCTGCTCGAGTGATGTCCGCGCCGCCAGCGGTGCCATGGGCACGATGTCCTGGTTACCGGCGTTCGTCGGCACACTCATCGTCGACGCCCATCCGCAGGCGTGGCGGGCGGCGGCCAGCACGGCCGAAGCGGTGAGCTGGGCACCGGCCAGACCGGCCTGCGCTCCCGGCCGGCTGGCCAGCAGCAGCGGGGCCCTCGACGTGGCCGGGCACATCAGGACGTCGATCTGCCGTTCGGCCAGCACCGCTGCCTGGGTCAGGGCCCCGGTCAGCAGATCGGCCGCCGTCGCTGTCGCAGCAGCGTGGAAGTTACCGCCGTGCAGCGCTTCCCACCCGAGACCAGCCGCGGTGGCATCGACCAGCACCGGATTGTCGCTGACCCCGGCCAATTCGTCCTCGATCATGCGCCCCGCCAGGCCGGTCAGTTCGAACGTCGGACCCAGGACCTGTGGCGCACACCGCAACGAGTAAACCTCCTGAAGCGGTCGCTCCGGCAGGCTCGTCCGGCCGGCGCCTTCCCCGACCCCGCTCTCCTCGTCGCCAGTACTGGTGCCGGCCGGAGAAGGCACACCGGGGAGTGCGGCGGCGACCGCTTCCCGTACGGCAGCGGCGGCCCGCTGCTGCGCCGACTGTCCGCGGACCGCGTGCAGCCTCGGATCCAGCGCCTGCTCCTGGGCACCCAGACTGGCGTACAACCATCCGGTCAGATCGACCGCCCGATGCAGGAGCCGACGGGTGCGGGCCAGAGCCATCGCTGCCATCGCCGTCGAGTAGCTGGTCCCGTTCACCAGGGCCAGGGCTTCCCGGGCGTCCAGACCGACCCGGGACAGGCCGGCCTCGGCGAGCGCCTCGGCGGCCGGGCGTGAACCGGGACCGTCGGCGAGGACCCGCCCTTCGCCGGTGAGCGCCCGGGCGATGTGTGCCAACGGGATCAGGTCCCCGCTGGCACCCACACTGCCGAACCTCGGGACGGTAGGGACCACTCCGGCACGCACCAGGCCCAGCAGGGCCCGGAGGGTCTCTGCTCGCATCCCCGAATGCCCTCGGGCCAGCGAGTTGGCGCGCACCAGAATCGTGGCCCGCACCAGCTCCGGCTCGACCGGATCACCGGTGCCGGAGGCCAGGTGCGCGATCAGCGAAGCCCCCTGGGCCGAAGGGTCACCGTCCGCCGGGTATCGCACATGCGGGCCGAATCCGGTGGTGGCGCCGTAGACGGGGGTGCCGGCGGCCAGGAGCTCGAGCAACCCGTTGCGGGCCGCCGTCATGCGTTGTTCCGCCTCCGGATACAGGTCCACCTCGACCCGGGCAGTGCCGGCGAGGGACTCAAGTCGCTCGGCGGTCAGGTTCAGCGGAAGCATCACCGTGGCGGTCACCGTGAACTGCTCGGCTCCGGCCGGGCGACCTCACCGCCCTGTGTCGTGGACGGATCGTCCAGATCGTCCAGGACCGGGCGGGAGTCGTTCCCGAGCAGATGCTCGGCGAGGTGGCGCCGCTGGATCTCGCCCTTGGGTGATCGGGGCCAGTGGTCGGCGGGCACGGCCGCCACCGCCCGGACGTGCGCCGTCCAGGGGCGGGGAGAGCGTTCCACCCATGCCTCCACCGCGGCCGGGGCGGTATCAACCACCAGGGTCAGACCCGAGTCCGGCCGGGACAGGGAGGCGCAATCCACCCCGGTCCCGGCCGTGACCTCGCTGTCGATGTCGGTGAGATTGGCCCAGCAGCCGTTGGGAAGCTTGACGGTGTCGTCCACGCGGCCAGTAAACACTAAGCGTTGCCCATGATCACGTACCGTGTCTTCGGTGATCAGCCGATCTTCCGGTCGCCGCACCAGGAGGCCCGTGGCGTCCAGCACCCCGGGCCCGACATTGGGGCCACGCACCGCCAGCCGCCCGTCCACGATCTCCACGTGACAGCCGACCGGGCGGCCGATCACCCCGACCGCGAAGTCACCCGGATCGCCCAGGCACACTCCGGGGCCGGCCTCGGTCAGCCCGTATCCAGGCCGTAACCGGGTGCGTGAAAGTTCCTGTCCCAGAGAGGCGTCGACGGAAGCACCGCCGACCAACCCTCCTCCCAGCGCCGCCAGCCGGGCTGGCGCCTCGTTCGGCGCGGCCCGCAGGAACCGGCGGAGGGTCAGCGGGACGCTGTTCAGCCAGGCTCCCTCCCCCGCCTGCTGCAACAGGGCTGCCAGACGCTCGGGGTCGGCGCCCGCGGCCCGGTCCCGGAGCACGACCTGCGCCGCGGTGAGACCGACGAGCAGATCCAGGACGACTCCGAAGGCATGGTGCCACGGCAGCACACTGGCCATGACTCCGGCCGGCCGCTCGCCCGGGTCCTGGGGATCCCAGGCGTCCCCGAAAAGGACGGTCAGGTGGGAGTTCAGGACGGCGGTCAGATTCCCGGGGGTCAGCGCCACCCAGTGGGGACGCCCGGTGGAACCGGAGGTGTGCAGCAGCAGGGCGATCCCCGGGCCGTCGGGGTCGGCCCGTCGGCACGCCCGCCGCAACTTCGGGACCGGGGCCAGTCCCTCCAGACTCGCGGACACCATCCAGGCGGGAGCGAGCATGCCCTCGTGGCCGGACGGTTCGATCTGGTCCGAGGAGGCATGCACCACCAGCCGGGCATCTACGGCCTCGGCTCCGGCCCGCATCCGGTCGGCCGTGATCCCGCCGGGCGGCGGGCGCAGCAGAGCCATGGTGATTCCGCCGGTCAACCCGGCAACCACGGCGGCGGCCAGCACCAGGTCGTCGTTCGTGCAGACCAGTACCCGGTCGTTGCGCTCCAGACCGGCGGCGCGTAGACCGGCGACCAACCGCCGGGCACTGACCCACAGACTGGCTGCGGGCAGGGTGCGTTCGCCGTCGAGAATGACCGGGACGCTGGAGCCCCGCAGTCTCTGGCGCAGCCGGGCACTCAATTCACGCTCGCCGGTGGCGTCGACCGGCAGGCCCGTCTCGTCCATGTCCCCTCACGTGGTTCGCCGCCCCGGGGCAAACCCGGGGCAAACGGTGACGGCGCCGATGAGCCGGTACGGCCCCATCGACGCCGTGGCACCTACTTCTTGGCGATGAGCATCCAGTTGACCCCGTTGGCCCGGTGCATGTGCACCTTCACCTCGGTGGGACGCATCTTGTAGGTGAACGTGTAGTTGAAAAGGCAGTCCGCACTGCCCTGTTCAACCGCCTTGAGAAAACACCCACGGAAGACCTTGTTGTTGGTGCAGGGGGCGATATCGGTGAAGAAGTTCTTACCGATCGCGTTGGCCGGCGCGATTCCCCCCAGTTCGCTCTCGTACCGGTTGTAGACGCTGATCGCGCCCTTGTCGTCGACCCTGACCGCACCGTAGGGCAGCGTGTCGGCCTGTGAGGCGGACATCGTCGTCAGGGCGGACAGTTCGCCCGGGGAGGCGAAGGCCCCGCCCTGGGCCGCGGCCTTGGTGGCGGTGGCCCACATGGTGTCGATGAACTGATCGCTCATGTCACAGGTACCTTTCGTAGCTGTCGAGGACGGTTGTCTCATAGGCAAGACGCCGACGGGAATCGTCGACGAGGGAACGGATGGTGGCACGCAAACTGGTGACGAGATCGACGATCTCGTTCGATGCCGAAGTCCCGAGGCCCTTCTCCAGCTCTTCGCGCTCCCCGTACAGGGAGAAGAGCTGCTCCCCCAGGCTCTTGAGCATGTCCTGGCGCTGTGCCGCGTGGAACAGATCGATCACTTCGCTGGCGCTGGAGACTCCCAAAGCATGGTGGAGCTCCTGCTTCTCGTGGTAGAGAGCGGTCAGCTGCTGCACCAGGCTGTCATCGTGGTCCCTCCTGCCGCCGTACTCCGACGGTGGCATCTGGTCGGGAACCAGATCTAGCGGGCTGTTCACGGTCATACTTCTTCACCTCTCAGGGCACTCTGCCCGGCCGCACCACGGGAACGACTCAATCGACCTGCGAGACGAAGAGTTCCCGGATCCGACGCAGGTGCTCGGCATCGAGGAGCGGCTCGATCAGACTGATGAGGTAGGACGCCGCCGAGGCCTCCAGAGCCACCTCCTTGCTGCAGGAACCGGTCATCATCTCCTCGTAACAGACGCGCACCTGACGCTGGAGCCACTGCGCCTTCAGCTCCATGTAGCTCAGGGCGATCGTCCACTGGAGCTCTTCCTCCATGGGAATGTTGTCGACCTGCCCGAGCACGTCCCGGCGAAGTCCATCAGCCTTGGCGAACACCCGAGCTGCGATTTCTGGGTCGACACCGTCGAGAAGGTCGCGCTCGAGCGCGGTCCGGAACTCCTCCGCCGACAGAATCCGGCGGACCTGTGTGGAGAGCTCCTCGGTCGGTGGGACCGTCACTGGTCCAGTGGTCATGAGACTCCTCGAACGTACGGACCGGCCCCGAAGGCGTCGGTCCCTGACGACGTGGCCGGGTAGGACGACCGGCAGCAGAGTTCTCGTCCCGCCAGAGACGAAGTTGATGTTGGAAAGACGTGACGCAGACCACTCCGCATTGTCCTCAGAAACCTTCTCTGGCGAGGAATTTGCGGTCGCCCGGAAACCGGCCTCCGGCTTTGGTGGCTCAGGGCAACGGGGCGCAACAACTGCCCGGACTACCCGGCCCCGCCCGATACGTCATCAGAGCGGCCCGATCCACAGAGTATGCCAGGAGCGGCCGGCAACGGGACCGGTGTCGGGTTGCGACCGGGATGACCACGCCGTCGCCACCGGGCCCCGCCCCGCCGGAGACCGCCGTCTCGGCCCACCTGGTCCCGGGGCCTTCGTGTCACGTCAGGCTCATTCTCACACAACACCTCTCGGGTGACGGGAGCGGCTTCTCCGCCACCGATGAACCCGACCCCATGAGATACAACATTCGGAACGGCCGGCGCACGATGTGTACACCTGGTACATCCGGTACCGGATGTACGCATCGCTGGGGACCTCCCCGGCCACCTCAGACACGAAAGGCGGACCATGCTGTCGCTGGACCTGCACCCGATCTTCCGGAGCAACCGGGACATCGACACCGCGCTGCGGACGTTCATCGTCCGGGCCGCCGCCACCGGGCAGACGGCGGTGGAGATCATTCCCGGCAAGGGCAGCGGGAAGCTGCGGCAGCGGGTGATCACGTTCTTGAAGCAGCCGCAGGTGCGGAGGCTCTACTCCAGTTATGAGCTGGCTCCGGGTAACGAGGGTAAAATCATCGTGCGGTTGTGAAGCGCTGAGCAGAATCGCCGTCGGGAGCTGCGTCACGAATCAGTGTGCGAGACCGACGGTTCAGCCCATGTGCGCCGGTTCAGCCCACATGCACCCGGGGCCGCCGCGTCGCGTCAGGCTCCGCTTCACGCAACACCTCTCGGGTGACGGGAGCGACTTCTCCATCACCGACGAAGAGGAAGCGCAGCAGGTTGGTGACGGGGTTGCCCTCGGTCCAGGTGAAGTAGATGTGTGGCACCAGCCCGGTGCGATCGCGGACGGCCAGGGTGATTTCGGCAATGGTGTTGGCGATCACCGAGCTGCGGACCGTCAGGATGCGATGACCGAAGCGTTCTTCACCGATCACCCGCAGTTCGGTCTCGAAATCGGAGGCATCGGTGACCGTGACCTCGACGAAGACCAGCGGCGCCCACTTGGGCAGGTTGTTCTCGGCCCGGATCTCACGGGCCTTGTCCCGGTACTCCGTGGCGTCCCGGGCGTCCGGTTCGTTGGCGACCAGGTACAGCGTGCCGCATTTAGCGGCAGCCTCGATGTATTTGCGGGCCGCAGCGTCGAACGTGATTCCGGCGCCGCGTAACTGGAAGGCACGTCCGGCTCGGGAGAAGACCGAGACGACGATGATGGCCAGGATGAAGAGCGCGCCGATCCGCAGACCGTCCGGACGCTCGATCACGTTCGTCACCGTGGTGTAGGTGAAAATCGCTGACACCGTGGCGAAGAAGAGCATGGCCGGCCGATGACGACGACGGCGCGCGGTGAAGGTGACCGCGATGGACGCGGAGGTGATGAGCACCAGGACGCCGGTGGCATAGGCACCACCCTGGGCGTTGACGTCAGCATCGAAATACCAGGTGACGAAGAACGCGACGGCGGTGAAGACCAGGACCAACGGCCTGATCGCGCTGGCCCAGCGTGGTGCCATGCCGTAGCGGGGGAGGTAACGGGGCACCAGGTTCAGCAGCCCCGCCATCGCCGATGCTCCGGCGAACCAGAGGATCGCGATCGTGGAAAGGTCGTAGACGGTCCCGAAGATGTTGCCCAGATACTCGTGAGCCAGGAAGGCCAGAGCGCGACCGTTGGCCACTCCCCCGTCCTCGAACTCGGCCGGGGGGATGAGCAAGGTGGTGACGAAGCTGGACAACACCAGGAAGACGCTCATGACCAGCGCCGAGGTGGTCAGCAGCCGATGGGCACCGTGGATGCGCACGGCCGGGTTCTTCTCGGTGTCATCCGGCCCACCCTTGATCTGCGGCATCACCGCGACCCCGGTCTCGAAACCGGACAGGCCCAGGGCCAGCTTGGGAAACACGAGCAGGGCGACCCCGGCCACGGACAGCCAGCTCGGATGTTCCTGGTGCAGGAGCCTGGTCCAGTCGCTGATGACGTGCGGATGGGCGATGACCTCCGCGACGGAAACGGCGATCACCACGGCGTTCAGGACAAGGTAGATGCTGACCAGGACGACGGCGATACCGATCGCTTCTTTGAATCCGCGCAGGAACACCGCCCCCAGCGCACCCAGCAGAACGAGCGTGATCAGCACCAGGTGGCCATCCAGCCACTGCGGGGCGTAGGGATTCTCCACCGCGTGGGCCGAGGCGTCGGCAGCGGACAGGGTCATGGTGATCAGGAAGTCGGTGGCCGCGAATCCGAGCAGCACCAGAACGAAAAGCTTTCCGCCCCACCAGGGCAGGACCCGCTCCAGCATGGCGATCGATCCCTCGCCATGAGGGCTTTCCCGGGCGACCCAGCGATAGACGGGCAGCGCACCGAACAGGGTCAGGGCCACCAGGACGATCGTGGCGACCGGAGCGACCGCCCCCGCAGCCAGCGCCGCGATTCCGGGTTGGTAGCCCAGGGTGGAGAAGTAGTCCACCCCGGTCAGGCACATCACCTTCCACCAGGTGTGACCACGCTCCCCCGAAGCGCTGCTCCCCGTCGTTTCGCCGTGCGGGTCCTGGAGTTCGGCCGCCCGGTGCGCCTGCCCCTCCAGAAGCCAGCGCCTCAGGGCCGTGGGGCTCTGGGTGCTCATGCCCTCACCGTGTCTCTCATCTTCACAGGAGGCGCCCGACGTGTCCGGCCCGACAGCGTCGTCCAACCGTTCCTATCTGCTGCGGGGGGCTGCCATCGCTGGTCCAGTACGTAGCCCAGCCGAAGTTACCGGCGGAACACGGGACAATGCGGACTTCGCCACAGCGAGTGTGTAGAGATTTTGTCAAGATCAAAGGTGACCTGCACATCTGTGCCGTCGAACAAGTGCTCAGCCGACGTCTACCTCTGGGATCTTCCGTACGACCTGCGCAGCAACGGTCTGGCCGGCAAGTGGCAGGCCGAGGTGTGGGCCTCCTCCGCCGACGGGACCGCCCTCGTCGACAGCGGCAGCGCCGGGAGCCTGACGGTCGTCCGGGAAACCCGGATGACCGCGAAGGCCACCCCCGCAGCGGTCAAGAAGGGCAAGACGACCACGATCACCGGTTCGCTCACCCGCGCCGACTGGAGCACCTGGTCGTTCAAGCCGTACGCGTCCCGGACGCTGACGCTGCAGCAGGTCAAGGGCGGTCAGTGGACCAACGTGAAAAAGGTCAAGGCCGATGCGAAGGGCACGGTGAAGACGTCCGTCAAGGTGACGGCCGCGGCATCGTTCCGGTGGTCCTTCGCCGGTGACGCGGCATCCGACCGGGTCACCAGCCCGACTGCCCGCGTCAAGGTGAAGTAACGACCTCGGTCACCACGAGCGCCAGGTCACGGACCCCCGAGTCCGGGCCTGGTGCTTCGTCGTTCCGGGCTACGGGTCTCCGGCACCGTTCTGTGCTGAGCGATTGCAAAATCGGCTCGGTAAGGATCTTGAAACCGACGTTAATGCAGCTCAAAGCAGGTGGGCCAGGCGGGGTTCGAACCCGCGACCTACGGATTATGAGTCCGCTGCTCTAACCTATTGAGCTACTGGCCCGCCCTGCGCCACGTCACTGTGGGCAGGAAGCACCCGAGGGCGCCGGAGGCAAGATTACCGGCAGCGCGGGGGCCGACGGTCCCGGTCCCGGACATCTGGTGAACAACGGATGCCGGCAGGCACGTCTGCCCTGGTCAGGCACTTACGACGAATTCCGACATGCGGACGCCCCGGCACGGGCCAGAGTGGTTCCCGTGCACATGCCACCCTCCCGTGACGCCCACCGTGACCGGCAGCACAAGATCGTGCGGGAACTCGTGCAACAGACCCCCGCCCCCGTGTCGTCAGAAGCGCAGACACAGACACCAGCTCATGACAGACGGGAACGATCGGTACGGGTGAACCCTCGAAGGCGCAGCACCATGGTGGTAGCCAGCGGCACGGCTCTGTTCGCAGCGGCAGTGCTCTCCGGATGCGGCAGTCAGCCGCAGAAAGACCACCAGGGTGTGTGCGTGAACCAGACCACACAGACCCGGGTCGACGACGACGAGTGCGACCACAACGGCGGTAGCTCGTCGCACGGTGGCGGCGTCTACCTCTGGCGTCTCTTCCCCCGCGGCACGTCCTTCCCGGCCGTGGGCGGCAAGATGTCGAGCTACCCCGGCTCGGTGGGCTCGATCCCGAGCGGCCACGGGGCGGTCTACGGCGGTGGCGACACGGCCGGTGGCACGGTGACGAAGCAGAGCACCAAGTCGGCTCTCTCGCGCGGCGGCTTCGGCAAGACCAGCCGCGCCCACGGTGGGAGCGTGGGCGGGTGATCCGGCTTCCGCAGACGCCTCGCCCCGACGTCTACCGCATCGTCGAGGAAGAGGGCCTGGCCTACGCCCGCGAGCGCAACGACGGTGGGGACGAGCTGCCGTACTGGTTCGAGGGGGCGGCGTACCGGTTCTCCGAGATCCAGGTGGACGAGCTCGAGCGGGTCACGAACGAGCTGCACCAGATGGCCATGCACGCCACCCGGGTGATGTGTCACGACCCGGAAACGCTGAAGAAGCTCGGCATTCCGGAGTACGCCTGGCCGTACCTGCGGAAGTCGGCGGAGGAGAACTGGTCGCTCTACGGGCGTTTCGATCTGATCTGGGACGGCGTGGGGCCGGCCAAGATGCTGGAGTACAACGCCGACACCCCGGCGGCGCTGGTCGAGACCGCGGTGACGCAGTGGACCTGGCTGGAGAGCGTTCAGCCCGATCGTGATCAGTGGAACATGCTGCACGAGCGCCTGGTTCACACCTGGCAGCAGCATCTGAAGGACAACGAGTTCGTGCATCTGGTGGCGGGAGTCTCGGAGCCACTGGAAGACTGGAACACGATCGCCTACGTCGCCGACACGGTGCGGGAGGCGGGTGGCCGGGCGATCACGCTGCCGATCGATCAGCTCGGTCTGAGACCTGGTTCGACGACCTTCATGGGTCTTGAGAACGACGAGGTGAAGACCTGTTTCGCCATGTATCCCTGGGAGTGGATGCTGGCGGAGGATTTCGGGCAGCGGGCTCTCGAGAGCAGCACCACCTGGCTGGAGCCCGTGCACAAGGTGCTCACCGGGTCCAAGGCCGTGCTGGCGACGATGTGGGAGCTGTACGAGGGGCACCCGAACCTGCTGCCGGCCTACTGGTCGCCGGAGAAGCTGGGGCGCGACTACGTGGTGAAGCCCGTGCACGGCTGGGAGGGCGCGGGCGTCAAGGTGATCAGGAACGGACGGGTCGCGGCCGGGGTCGAGGAGCGGCACACGCAGGGTCAGACCGCGATCTACCAGAAGTACCAGGAGGTTCCACGGATCGGGGATTGCCTTCCGGTCCTGGGGACGTGGGTGATCGGCGACAGGGCGGCCGGGCTGGGGATCCGGGAGACGGACGCGGGGCGCCTGATCACGGACACCCAGGCGCGCTTCGTCCCCCATTTCATCGACGCGCCCCGGTCCAGCCCGGAGCAGGTGCAGGCCTGGGTGGGCGAGCAGTAGCCGACCACCTCCTAAGCCACCGCGGCGCGCTCCGACAACAGCGGCGCCACCGACTGCGCCGCCAGCCGGGCCACCTCCACCGGGTGCCGGGCGTCGAGCTGGTCGGACAGCACCTCGACGGCCAGGGGCAGGTCGACGCCGATCTCGGTCAGCGCGCCGAGGAAGCCGGTCAGGTCCACCACGCCCTCGCCGGGCAGGAGCCGCTCGTGGCGGCCCTCGTGACGCAGGTCGGGGTTCGGGACGGCGGACGCGTCACACAGCTGCACGGCGAACACCTCAGAGGCGCTCAGGGTCCGCAGTTCGTCGGGGGTACCCCCGGAGCGGTGCCAGTGCCACGCGTCGAGCATCAGCCCCGCGTTGTCGGTGTCGGCGCAGGAGACGAGCTCGCGGGCCGCGTCGAGGGTGCGCAGGCTGCTGTAGGGCATGAACTCCAGGGCGATGCGGACGCCGTGGTCGGCGGCCCGGGTGCACAGGCGGCGGAACTGCATTTTCTGGACGTCGAAGGGCACCTCGGCGAAGAGGCCGACATTGATCTGGGGAACCTCGAGCAGGTCGGCCAGATAGAAAAGAAGATCTTCTTCGAGTCGAACGCCGCGCACGTCGGCCTCACGCCACCAGTCGGCCAGGAATTCCAGCTCGACCACCCGCAGACCGTGCCGGGACACATAATCGGCGAGCTGTTCCTCGGAGAACTCCGAGCGCCGGGCGTCCAGGTAGTCGACCGCGCCCAGACCGATCCCGCTGAACCCCGCGGCCGCTGCGGCAAGAACCCGGTCCGAGAAAGAGCAGTAACGCAGAGTCATCGCCGAGAGATGGAGGTCCTGGGGGGTGGAGCGCACCGGAGCACGACGGCGGGTAGCCCAGGGGCTGGGGGTCTCGGTCATGCGCTCACCCTACGAAACTGGCATCGGGGAGTGTGGCGCTTCTCCGATTTCTCTCAGGCATCACCCATTATGGTGCCCGGCCAATTACTACCCTAGTGACACCAATCGGTGCATTACAACCCTGTGTCTACCTACGGGTTTCACTTGCTCTCGCGACCGATTCCCGGTCTCCTTGGCATATTGGTCGGCGTTGGTCGTGAAGTCTCTCGCAACGTCAGGATGGGCAAATATGACGTTACGTCAGACCTAGGGAGGGGCAAGGAATGAGCGCGCAAACCGTTCAGACGGAGCGCCATGTCGATCCGCTGGCGTATGCGGACGTCGAGACGGGCAGCGTCGCTCGGCTACACCACGTAGTTACTTCTCAGCCCGGTGCACTCGCCGTGCACGACGACGAGCTGCGCCTGACCTATGGCGAGTTCGCCCTGCGCGTCGCCGCGGTGAGGCGTCAGGTGCGGGCCGCGGCGGCCGGTTCGCCGGCGCAGCGACCGGTCGCCCTGCTGTACTCGCACGGCGCCGCCGCTGTCGCCGCGCTGTGGGGCATCGTCACCTCCGGTCACCCCATCCTGGTGCTCGACCCCCGCACTCCCCCGGCCCGGCTACAGGCCTTCGTCGAGCGGGTGGACGTGCAGCTGTGCCTGACCGATCAGGCCAACGCGGAGGCCGCGGCGCAGCTCGTGGGCCAGGTAGTGGTCGACGGTTCCGCCGAGAACTGCGGTACTGAGTCCGATCTCGAAGATCTCTGGGCCACCGGCCCGCAACCCACCGACGCGGCCGCCTACGCCTTCACCTCCGGTTCCACCGGGCGTCCCAAGGTCGTCGTCAACGACCACCGCATGCTGGTGCGCGACGCCTGGGCCAATGCCAGTGCCTCCCACTGCTACGGCGCCGACGACGTGGTGGCCCACACCCTGCCGATGGCCTTCCACGCCGGGCTGATGGCCACCTGCGCCGGCATCCTGGTCGGCACCACGATGGCCATGTACGACATCCGCAGTCGCGGCATCGGCTCCCTGCCGGCCTGGATCGAGCAGAACAACGTCACGATCGTGCAGGCCAGCCCGGCCATTCTGCGCAATTTCGTGGGTATTTCGCCGAACCCGCAGCTCCTGCGGCGTCTCACCAGCGTCACGATCGCCGGTGAGGCCGCGTACGGGCCCGACATCGAGGCCGCCCGCGCGCTGCTGCCGCCCGGCTGCCTGATCCGCAACCGGTACGGCTCGTCCGAGACCGGTCTGCTCACCGAGTACCGGGTGGACAGCACCCATCCGGCAATCGAGGGTCTGCTGCCGGTCGGGCAGCCCATGCCCGACATCGACCTGACGCTGGTCGACGAGAACGGAACCCCGGTGCCCGTAACGGGCTCCGGCACCGTGACACTGACCGGGCGGAACTTTGCCGTGGGCTACCTGGGCGACCAGGCCGCCACCGACGCGGCCTTCACCCCCACCCCCCTCAGCACCGACGGCTCCCGCACCTATCGCAGCAGCGATGTCGGCACGGTCGACCAGAACGGTGCGCTGCGCCTGCTGGGCCGCCGCGACCACAGTGTGAAGATCCGCGGCTACCTGGTGGAACCGGGCGAGATCGACGCGGCGCTCTCGGCGCTGGACGACATCACCGAATCCCTGACTGTCGGCGCCGGGAAGGGCGACGAGAACGGGGGCAAGCGCCTGGTCTCGTACATCGTGTCGACGGCCGAGCGGCCGAGCGCGGCCTCGGTGCGGCAGCGGCTGACCGAGGTGCTGCCCTCGTACATGGTTCCCGAGAGCATCGTGTTCATCGAGGCCCTGCCCCGTACCGACCGCGGCAAGCTCGACCGGGCCGGGCTGCCCGAAGCTCCGCAGGTGCGGGCCGGTGCCACCAAGGAGCACCTGTCCGAGTGGCAGGAAGTGGTTCGCGCGCTCTGGTGCAGTGTGCTCGCCCTACCCGAGATCAGCCTGAACGACGACTTCTTCGAGCTCGGGGGCGACTCACTGGCCGCCGAGAGCCTGATGAGCCGGATGCACTCCGAGCTCGGGGTCTCGACCAGCGAGGCGCAGACCACCGTGCTGGTGCAGGCACCTACCCTGGGCGAGTTCGCCGAGCGGGTCACACGTAAGGTCGATGCCGCCAACCAGACCCTGATTCCGTTGCGGGCCAGGGGTTCCCGTCCTCCGCTGTTTCTGCTGACCGGGGGCGGCGGGCTCGGCGTGACGCTGGTGCCGCTGGTGCGTCACCTGCCCGACGACCAGCCGGTCTACGCGCTGCAGGCCTACGGGCTGGAGGCGCGCGGCATCCCGGACTGGACGGTCGAGGCCTCGGCCCGCCGCCACATCAAGATGCTGCGCCAGATTCAGCCCAACGGGCCCTATTTCATCGGTGGGCACTCGTTCGGCGGGGTGGTCGCGACCGAGGTCGCGCACCAGCTGCGCGACGCCGGCGAGGAGATCGGCCTGCTGATCGTGCTGGACTCGTTCCCGCCGGACCGGAAATCACACGCCAATTCCGAGGGTTCGACGGTACAGCGGCTGAAGACGGCCCTCGGCGTGGCCACCACGGGCCTGCGCGGCACCCCCGGCGACGACCAGTACTGGCGGTTCTGGCGGCAGAGCAACTACCTGCACCGCATGTACAAGGGCAAGCCGTTCGACGGCGAGACGCTCGTGATCGTGGCCGCCGACAGTGAGGAGAAGGAGGACCGCCGCGCCTGGGCGCCCTACCTGACCGGCACCTGGCGGCTCACCCACGTGCCCGGCGACCACATGTCGATCCTGCGGGACCCGTTCGCCCTCAAGACGTCCGAGGTGATCTGGGAAGCGCTGGAACCGGCCCAGAAGCGCACCCCGGCGGGCACCCGCCGCCGTCGGGAACAGGCGCGTCCCCGGTTGTTCCGCCGCAGCAAGTCCTGGCCGAATCAGTACTAGGTACTAGGGCGTGTTGTGACGCGGGGGGCGAGCCCGTCGAGCAGGTCGTCGTAGGAGTCGCTCAGGGAGGCGGGCATCCGCCAGCCCCATACGCCGTAGGGCCTCCAGATCGCCTCGACCAGCACGGTTCGTCCCCCGATCGGGATGAAGGTGGCACGCACGCGAGCTCCGTCGGTGATCTTCGTGCACTCCTGGCTCGAGGGGCCCCGGCCCGCCCGGTAGATGCTCGTGTCGTCCAGGCTGCTACCGCCCCGCCAGCCGCAGAACAGCGGCAGGCGGGCGTAGCGGCTCTGGGGTTCGGCCATCGCCGAGCGCCGGTAGTCGAGCTGCGTGGCCTTGCGCCCGTCCACCTGCACCTGGCGGATGCCGCTGACGTACACGTCCGGATGAGCCTGCAACCAGGCTGCCGGATCGGCCGGCATCGCGGCCCGGGAGCCGTCGGGCTGCACCACCTGCTCGGGCACGGTGACCAGGACCCAGCCACCACCGGCGAACTGCACCCCCACGTAGCTGTCGTCGGCCGTGGCGGTGGCGCCCTCGGGCAGGTGCAACGCCACGGGAGCCGTCAGATGCCGTCCCAGCACCACGGTCTCCCCGGTCGGCAGCGGGGGTTCGTCGTCCCCGAACAGCGCCGACCCGGTCAGACCGGCCAGCACCAGCGCGAACACGGCCGCCGCGGTGAGGAAGAGCCTTCGGCGACCGGACGACGCCGGGGCCGCCCGGCCTCCCTCGTCAACCCACCCGTCGGGCCCGTCGAGATCGGTCGTCCAGTCCGGCGCGTCCTCCATCTGCTTGCTCTCGGCCACCACCACCGACCGGTCGCCGAGATCGAACTCGGCCACCTGCCCCTGCCCGTCGAGGCTCTCGAGCACGGGTGCGGGCCGGTCGGCGGTGCGGTTCGGCACGATGGTGGACGTCGTGGCCGGCGCATCCGGCGACCGCCGGGTCGGCGGGGTGGCCGGGTTGATATCGACCGGGTCCTGCCCCGGCGGCCCCCACAACGCCGCCGAGTCCGCTTCAGATCCTGCTTCGGACCCCGTTGCCCGCGCCTGTGAATCCGCCATTGCCGACTCCTCGTCCAACCCGCATCCGCGCAGCCATTGTCACATCCCGATAACGATTAAGCTCGTCGGGTGTAAGAGGAGACGGGTGGGGAAGGGTTCAGGCGTCTTCGGAGCGGGTGTGCCGGGCCAGGTTGCTCACGTCCTCGTCGCCGAAGCCCGCGGCGACCAGCTCCTCCTGGATGCCCGCGATCATCGGCGCCCCCATCGTCCCGAGCCCGACGACCCCGACCTTCAGCACAGCGCGCACCGTCAATCCCGAGCCAGTCACGACGGCGGGATCACCGAGGGGCCGCGGGTATCGCTACAGGAACGAGGTGTCGCTGTTCTGGGGCCGGGCCGGAGCACTGGGAGCCGGGGCGCTGGGAGCCGGAGTGCCCTCGTCCCTCTGCTCATCGTCCCCTGACCGGCTCTGCCCACCCCGGACGTGCCCGCGCGGACCGCCCTTCTCGATCAGGGCGGTGATGCGTTCCTTCAGCTTCGGCTTCAGCTCGTCGGCGCGGTCCTGCGACAGCTTCCCGTCAGTGACGGCCTGGTCGATCTTCGCGGTCGCCGCCGTGACCAGGGCATCGATCACGTCATCCAGGTCCTTCCCCTGCTTCTGGGCCAGCTCCTTGACCGACGTGCCGTCGGCCAGAGCGCTACGCAGGTCGTCCGTGGACAACCCCAGCGCCTTGGCCAGCTCGTCCTGGGCCACACCGAAGCCACCGCCGAAGCCACCGCCGGGCCCACCCCCGAAGCCACGCCCGGCCTGACCCCTGCGAGGCCCCTGGGAGTCGGCGAGTTTCTCCGCCACCTTGTCGGCCTGGTCCTGGGTGATGGTGCCGTCGTCGACCAGGCCCTTGAGTGCGTCCTTGATCCGGTCCGGTCCCGGAACCGGCGCCGCGCCGACGCTGGAACCCGGGCCGGGCGTGTCATCGGCGAAGGCCGGATACGCGGCGAAGCCCGCGGCCCCCAGCGCGACGACCCCCGCGGCCACCGCGACGGTCAGACGTAGTGCGCGCATGATGCGATCCCCTCGATCCGGGCCGCTCCCGGCATGGGCGGCGCCATCATCCCGAAGCTCGACCCGCCACCTGTGCCCCACCTTGGCCCCTCCTGGCAGTTCCCTGTGAAGCTGTGAACCGCCTGTGCCGGTCTTGTGAGCGAGGTCCCAGTCCTCGGTCCGCCACGCCCACCGGGGATTGGTCAGCAGCACCCTCTGGGGTTTGGTAGAGTTTTCATCGCCGGAGGGAACACCGGCAAGAACGATCCCCCCTAGCTCAATTGGCAGAGCATGCGACTGTTAATCGCAGGGTTACTGGTTCAAGTCCAGTGGGGGGAGCTTCACTGACAAGAGGGACCCATCCAGGGTCCCTTTCGTCGTTTGGGGCCCCAAAACCCGGACCGGGGAAGATCCGTGCGCTCTACCCGCACGGATCTTCCCCAGTGACCGTCAGCCTCGCCAGGGGCCGATCATGGCCGTCATCGAGTCGGTCAGGGCCGACTGCAGCAGCGGGCCGTAGGTGATGCGCCCGACGCCCAGGCGGGCGAAGCGGGCCAGGTCATGCTTGACCGGGTGGGCCGTGGAGTTGACCGGCACCGAAATGGCCTGCACGACAGCGGTGAGCAGCTCGTCGTTGTCCTGGATCTTCACCGGGTAGACGCTGTCGGCACCGGCCTCGACGAGCGCCTTCATGCGCACGATCGCCTCGTCGGCCACCGCGGCGTGGTCGGTGGCGTGGGCGAACAGGTCGGTGCGGCCGTTGATCCACACGCTGACGCCGGCCTTGTCGGCGGCCGCGCGCAGGCCGGCGATGTAGTCGGCGTGCTCCTGGGTGGTGCGCACGCGCCCACCCTCGGAATGCACGGTGTCCTCGACGTTCAGGCCCACTCCCCCGGCGTCGAGCAGGCCCTCGATGAGAGCTTCGGGGCTCTGGCCGTAGCCGGACTCCAGGTCGACCGAGACCGGTACCTCGACGGCGGCGATGATCGGGCGGACCGCGTCGATGACCTCGGCGAAGGTCTGCCCCTCCTGGTCGGCCGCGCCGCGGGAGTCGGCCAGGGGATGGCTGCCGATGGTGAGCGCCTCGAAGCCGGCGGCCACCGCGGTGCGGGCCGACCAGACGTCCCACACGGTGGGCAGTACCAGGGGGCGACGGGCGTGCAGGGTGCCCAGCGTCTCGGCGCGGGCGGCAAGTGAGTCCTTCATGCGCACACCGTGCCCCCTCCACCCCGGCATCGCGCGCCGAACACGCCGAACCGGCCGGTCAACAGCGATCACCGGGCCCGCTCGTTGAACAGCACCGTTCCCTTACCGGCCCGCTTGGCCTCGTACATCGCCTGGTCGGCGGCATGCAGCAGTTCGGGGCCGGTGTCCCCGTCGACGGCGACGGCCACCCCGATACTCGCGCCGACGCGGGCCCGGGTCTCGCTGAGGTCGAACTCGCGGGAGATGGCGGCGAGCACGCTGCGGCCGATGCGCATGGCGGTCTCGATGTCGGGCACGCCCGCGCAGAGCACGGCGAACTCGTCACCACCCAGCCGCGCCACCACGTCGCTCGAACGCACCGAGGCCGCGATCCGATCGGCCACCTGCATCAGCAGTTCGTCACCGGCCCCGTGGCCCTGGGAATCGTTCACCGCCTTGAACCCGTCCAGGTCCAGGTAGAGCATCGCCACGTAGCCCGTGCGCCGCTCGCGCAGTTCCCGGTCCAGCTGACGATGCAGGTGCAGGCGGTTCGGCAGGCCGGTCAGGGAGTCGTGGGCGGCCTCGTGCTGGAGCTGCTCGGTGAGTTCCATCCGGGCGGTGATGTCTTCGACCAGCACGATCAGGTACGCGTCGCGGTCACCGTCGGGGCGCACGGCCGACACCGAGAGCCGGCCCCAGTGATGGCCACCGGCCGGGCGGCGCAGGCGGCGCTCGACGACCAGGGTGTCGCGACGACCGGTCATCATGTCGGTCAGGTTCGCCATCGACTCCTCCCAGTGCTCGTCGTCCCGCAGGAAGTCGCCAATGCCGGACGCGAGCAGGTACTCCGCGCTCACCCCGGCGAATTCGCACAGGGCCTCGTTGACCCGCAGGAAGCGACCGGGATCGGCGGCCGACAGCGAGACGATCGCCATGCCCATCGGGGAGGTGTCGAAGGCCAGCCGGAACCGGTTCTCGCTCTCGGCCAGGTTCTCCCGGGCGTTCAGCACCGAGGTCAGGTCGGTGATCGCACCGATGAAACCCCTGGGCGTGCCGTCGGACAGACGCTGGACGGTGATGGTGAGATGACCGGGGAAAGTGGATCCGTCCTGGCGCAGGAAGGTGTGCTGCCCGCTGTAGGTACCGTCCCGCGCGAGCGCCTCCATGATCAGCTCCCGCTGATCGGCACCGGTTCCGTCCCGGCGATCCAGGTCTCCCGGGGCGTGCACTCCCCAGGCGTCCATCGTCCCGATCACCTCGTCCGCGCGGTAGCCGAACAGGTTCTCCGCACCGACGTTGAAGAACGAGATGATGCCGTGCGGGCCACTCGTCCCCATGATCGCCGTGCCGGTGACCGCGTTCAGCACCGCGGTCAGTTCGTCGTGCACCCGTTTCAGCGCGGCGTCGGCCGCCCGGGCCTGGGTGACGTCCTGGACGATGGTGAACACGTCACTCACGTTGCCGCCGGGCCGGCGTTCGGCCAGCGAGCGCAGCACCACGTCGCGCACCTCGCGGTCGGTCCGCACGATCCGGTACTCCAGCGTCGTGGCCTCGCCCCGTTGCGCCAGTTCCCCGACGTCGACGGTGACCCGCTCGAGGTCGTCGGGATGAATGTGGGTCAGGTACTCCTCGGGGCTCGGCCGCACCTGTTGCGGATCGGTGCCGAGCAGCAGGTGCAGTCCCTCGCTCCAGGTGGTGCGGCCGGTGATGGGGTTCCAGCGGGCCGAGCCGATCCCCGCGATCTGCTCGGCCTTGTTCAGGTCGCCCGTGCGCTCGTGCACCAGCTGCATGGTCCGTTCCCGCAGACGCGCGGCCATGGAGGTCACCATCGCGGTCAGGCACAGCACCCCCAGCGACAGCTGAAGGGCCATGAACCCCTCCGTCCCCGATTCCCGCGCCGCGATCTGCGCCGGTCCGTGACCCGTACCGATCCCGGCCGTCGTGACGACCAGCACCAGAGCTGCCATCGTCCGCAAGGGCCCGAGGCGCAGCGAGCACCAGAGCAGCGGGAGCACCAGGATCGTCGCGCCGACCAGGTGCTGATGGGTGAGGAAGACCAGAGCCGCGGCGGCCGCCGTCACCGCGATCTGGGCCAGCCATTCCAGATTCGCCCGCCGGTTGCGCAGCAGCACGAGCAGTTCCTCGCGGCTGACGCTCACCGCCAGACAGGGTGAGACGACCATCAGGCCGAGCAGGTGATTGCGGGCGAACTCGGACCACAGGCTCATGATCGTGCGGTCGCCGCTCGACCCGATCACGGCGAACACCACCGAGGCGACGGCACTTCCGGCGAGCACGCAGGCGAGCACGCGCACCGTGTCCATCAGCGACTCGTCCTGGGCGCTGCGGGGACGGGCACGGCGCAGCAGCAGGGCGATCATCAGGGTCTCGCACAGACCCGCGACCAGCCCGGCGACATTGACCGTGTTCAGCTCGTAGAGCAGCACGACCGGCGTCGCACCGGCCGCGAGACCTCCCACCATCCAGGGCCACAGCGAGCGGGAGCCGAAGACCAGCAGCACCGCGCCGAAGCCGGACAGGGGCCACCAGACCGGTTCGCCCGCCTCCGGGTCGTACAGCGGGTCGAGCCCGGCCCAGCCCAGCACCGCGGCCACCAGGGCGGTCGCGATCAGCGTCAGGGAACGAACGGCCAGCGTCGGCACCACGTCCCCCTGGAGTCCTGTCGTTGTCGTTCCCTGGGGAATCGGGGTGCAGCAGGCCGGTCCTGAGCGCCGGCGGGCAGCTCACCCGGTCGGATCAGGCCCGGGCCACGCAGCGTGAAGTACCCATTGACGCCTTTCGTACCATGACGCATGGCCACCACGTCGTCACGCGCGCCGCGTCCCGTTCCCCCCGCCCAGGCCGACGTGGTCGTGATCGGGGGTGGGGTGATGGGGCTGAGCACGGCCTACCATCTCGCGGCCGCCGGGGTGGAGAACGTGGTTCTGCTCGAGAGCGGTCAGCTGGGCAGCGGCTCCACCGGGAAGGCGGCCGGCGGGGTGCGGGCCCTGTTCTCGGACGAGGTGAACATCCGGCTCGGGTTGCGGGGACTGGAGACCCTCCGGCGGTTCGGGCAGGACTTCGGCCAGGACATCGACCTCGACATCAGTGGCTACCTGTTCCTTCTCGACAACGACGCCGACCTGGCCGCGTTCGAGGCCGGGGTGGAACTGCAGAACGCGCTCGGCGTGCCCAGCCGGATGATCGATGTCGAGGAGGCCCGGCGCCTGTCTCCACCGATCAGCCCGGAGGGTCTGCGGGGTGCGCTCTTCTCCCCCGATGCCGGGCACTGCACGCCGGAGTCGGTCGTGGCCGGATACACCGGCGCAGCCAGGAAACTCGGTGTCACGATCCTCACCGGCACCCCGGCCACGGGGGTCTTCACCGAGGGCGGCGAGATCCAGGCCGTACTCAGCCCGGCCGGGCGCATCCGCACGAACACCGTGATCTGCGCCGCCGGGGCCTGGTCGGGCCGCATCGCCGACTGGGCGGGTGTGGACCTTCCGGTGCGTCCGCTGCGCCGCCAGATCGCCGTCACCACACCGGTTGCGGACCTTCCGCCCGACCTTCCCTTCACCATCGACTTCGGCACGTCGTTCTACTTCCACCGGGAAGGGCCGGGGCTGCTGCTCGGTGGTACGGAGAAGGAGGACACCTGGGGCTTCGACCAGAGCCCGACGCAGGACTGGCTGGACGACCTGGCCTCGGCGATGGCCGTGCGGGTGCCCAGCCTGGGATCGGTGGGCATCCGGCGGGGCTGGGCCGGGCTCTACGAGATGACGCCCGACCACAACGCCCTGATCGGTGAGGCCCCGGGCCTGTCCCGCTTCCTCTACTGCACCGGTTTCTCCGGGCACGGCTTCCTGATGGGCCCGGCGGCGGGTGAGGTGATGCGCGACCTCTACCTCGGCGTGACTCCGTCCATCGATGTAAGCGGACTGTCGGCAGAGCGTTTCACCCATGAGCAACTACGCCCCGAGCACAACGTGATCTGAGGAGTTCTAGAACTCCGGGGAGATTTTGCATGATCACGAACGAAGTAGGTACGTCGACGACGAAGGGGCGACATGACGACCAGCAACCGCATTCCCGGGGCCGAGACCCTGACCCTGCGGGCCCGCACCGCCGCCGAGCGCTGCGGGGTGGAGCCTGGCGCGCTGAGTGGGTCGCGGCCGGTGTTCTCCCCGGTCAACGGGCTGCCGATGGGCGGGGTGGAGTGGAGCCCCAAAATTGAGGACGCCGTTGCCCGTTCGCGGGCGGCTTTCCTTCGGTGGCGGCGGGTTCCGGCGCCGGCGCGGGGTGCCGTGGTCAAGCGGTTCGGCGAGTTGCTGACCGCGGCCAAGAGCGATCTGGCCACGCTGGTGAGTCTGGAGGCGGGCAAGATCACCTCGGAGGCGCTCGGCGAGGTGCAGGAGATGATCGATGTCTGCGACTTCGCGGTGGGCCTGTCACGGCAGCTGTACGGCCGCACCATGACCTCGGAGCGGCCCGGGCACCGGCTGAGCGAGACCTGGCACCCCCTGGGCGTGGTCGGGGTGATCAGCGCGTTCAACTTCCCGGTGGCGGTCTGGTCGTGGAACACCGCGCTGGCTCTGGTCTGCGGCGACACGGTGATCTGGAAACCCTCCGAGAAAACGCCGTTCACCGCGCTGGCCGCGCAGGCGCTGCTGCGCACGGCGCTCGAGGAGCAGGGCTACCCGCACGACATTGCCCAGCTGGTGCTCGGCGACGGTGAGCTCGGCGAACAGCTGGCCGGGCATCCCGACATCGCCCTGGTCAGCGCCACCGGCTCGACCAGGATGGGTCGCGACGTGGGGCCGCGGGTGGCCCAGCGGTTCGGGCGCAGCCTGCTGGAGCTCGGCGGGAACAACGCCGCGGTGATCACCCCCTCGGCCGATCTCGACCTGGCCGTGCGCGGAATCGTCTTCTCCGCCGCCGGTACCGCCGGGCAGCGCTGCACCACGATGCGCCGGGTGATCGCCCACCACAGCATCATCGATGAGCTCGCGGACCGGCTGACGGCGGTCTACGAACGGCTTCCCGTCGGCGACCCGACGACCGACGGGATCCTGGTCGGGCCCTTGATCGACGCGTCCTCCAGCTCTGCCATGTCGAATGCCCTGCAGACCGCGCGGGACCAGGGCGGAACGGTGATCGCCGGCGGCACCCGGGAACTTCAGAACCAGGCCCCGGAGGCCCATTACCGGCGCCCGGCGCTGGTGCGCCTGCCGGAGCAGACCCCGATCGTGTACACCGAGACCTTCGCGCCCATCCTCTACCTGCTGCCCTACGACGACTTCGCCGACGCGATCGCCATGAACAACGCCGTGCCGCAGGGGCTCTCGTCGTCGGTGTTCACCCGCGACCAGGCCGAGGCCGAGCTGTTCACCTCGGCCGAGGGCTCGGACTGCGGCATCGTCAACGTGAACATCGGCACGTCGGGCGCGGAGATCGGTGGGGCCTTCGGTGGCGAGAAGGAGACCGGTGGCGGGCGGGAGTCGGGGTCGGACGCCTGGCGGGCCTACATGCGCCGGGCCACGAACACCGTCAACTACTCGGGCGAACTGCCGCTGGCGCAGGGGGTGGACTTCAGCGTCTAATAGCCTTTGTTGAAGGTTGAACTATGGAGGACCGGCATGCGCACGATGACCTCGGCCCAGGTACGAGCCGCCTTCGCTATCCGGCTGGCCCGGATCTACGGCGAGGAGGTGCCGCTCTACACCACGCTGGTCGAGGTGTCGCAGCAGGTCAACCGCGATGTGATTGCCGCAAGGGGATCGAGCGCGCTGCAGCTGGGCGGTGTGGAACGGGTCACGGCCGAACGGCACGGGGCGATCCGGGTCGGTACGCCGGACGAGCTGCACCAGGTGGGGCGCATCTTCGCGGCGATGGGCATGCATCCCGTCGGCTTCTACGACCTGCGCGAGGCCGCGCCCGACCCGGTGCCGGTGGTCTCCACGGCCTTCCGCCCGATCGATCCGGACGAGCTGGAGTTCAACCCGTTCCGGGTGTTCACGTCAGTGCTGGTGCCCGACGACCCGCGATTCTTCGGATCCGGCCTGCAGGAGGAGCTGACCGCGTTCCTGGCCCGGCGGCAGCTGTTCCCGCCGGAGCTGATGCCACTCGCCGACACCCTGGCCGCCGAGGGCGAGCTGCCCACCGAGCAGGCCGAGCAGTTCCTGAAACTGGCCGCCTCCGCCTTCGAGCTCTCCCCCGAGCCGGTCGATCACGCCTGGTACCGCCGCCTGGAGCGGGTCTCGAGCGTGGCCGCCGACATCGGCGGTGTCACCACCACCCATGTCAATCACCTCACACCGCGGGTGCTCGACATCGATGAGCTCTACCGCCGGATGACCGCCCTGGGCGTCACCATGATCCCGTCGATCCAGGGTCCGCCGCGCTGGGGAGGCCCGGACGTACTGTTGCGCCAGACCTCGTTCCGGGCACTCGACGAGGCCCGGCCGATGCGCTTCGAGGACGGTTCGGTACGAGCCGGCACCCTACGGGTGCGTTTCGGAGAGGTGGAGCAGCGGGCGATCGCCCTGACCCCCGCCGGGCGGGATCTGATCGAGAGTTTCGACACGCAGATCCACCAGAAAATGAGGGACGAACATCACGGCGAACGCGCTCAGGTCACCGAGAGCGTCTGGCGGGCAGGGATGCCCGCGAGCGAGGAGGGCCTGCTCGCCCAGGATCTGGGGTACTTCCGCTTCGCTCCCGGTCACCCCGTGGACGCAAGCGTTCACGGGTCGCCCCTTTCGGCCCTTGAACTGGTGCGATCGGGGGCACTGATCGCGACGCCGATCGTCTACGAGGACTTCCTGCCCCGCTCTGCCGCAGGCATCTTCAGCTCGAATCTGACGGGCGCGGGTGCGATGGACGCAGAACAGGCCGGTACCGTACGCGACGCCGCCTGGATCTCGCAGGCCTTGGGGAAGCCTGTGCATTCGGGGGAGGCGCTCTACGAGCGACAGTCCCGTGAGAGTCTGGTGAAAGCCGTCAAGACACTGGGGCTGAACCCTTCGAGCATCCGCGAGCTGGCGCTGCCGCCACTCCCGGCACACCTGGCCTTACCGTAAGTAACCAGGCTACTCCGGGCGGTCATAAGCAGAAGAAACACCCACCACACCGGGGGTATATCCCTAGAATCCGTCCCGATGTCACTACCATCCGTTCCCCCCGAGGAACCGTCGGCCGCACGCAGCGGGGTCGCCGAGCGCCTGCTCGAGCAGCCCCTGCGAAACTTCGGCGTCGGTGTCACCGTCCTGATCCTCGGCGTGACCGCGGCGTTCGGCGGACTGGAAGAGGCGGACGGCAGTGACGAAGCGACCGCGATCAAGGTCGGCACCACGATGACGGCGGCCCCCTTCGACATCACGATCAAGCGTCTGGTGTGGGCGGACGAACTTCCCGGGGTCTCGACCATGGAGAATGGGAGTCGCTGGCTGGCGATCGTCGCGGACATCGAGAACACCAGCGACAAGAGCCTGGCTCCCTTCTACGCGCAGGAGGCTGTCACCGTGAACGGCGTTGACGGTCTGGTCAGCGAACCGGAGTTCGACCTGACCACGGCGGACGACGACGACCGCACCGATCGGCACGGCGCCGACCAGCTGCTTCACTACGCCGACAGCGGCACCCTGAACCCGCTGCAGCCGGGTCTGACCTACGAGGCGGCGTTCCTGTACGAGCAGCGCGGCTCGGCCCCGGCCACCGATGTGGTGACGGTGCAGATCGTCGGGCACACTCTGCGCGCGAACTCCCTAGACCAGACCGAGATGTGGCTCGACCCGGCGGTGATCGCCGAGTCGGCACTCGCGGTGCAGCCCGCGAAAGTCGCGGGCAACGATTCGGCGGGCACGACCGACCCACCGACTGATACGGAAACAGAAACCTTGACTGACGCGGGGACTGACACCACGAACGCCGGAAGCTTCACGGTGACCGATACGAGGGCCGCCGGATGAGCACCCAGAACAACTGGTCCAGGCAAGGCCTGACCAGCAGGACCGGACCGCAGTCATCCGCGGAGCCGGAAGAATCGCGCGCGCCCGCCCCGGATCAGTCCTCGGCGGTGTACCGCGATGTCACCGGCCGGCCGATCCCGCTCGCGGACGGGTGGGAGCCCCCGGAGGGCGAGCGTCCGAAGGACAACGCCCACCAGCGGTGGGCCGGTGCCGCGGCCTCGTTCGGCGAGGACTCCTCGAGTCTCTTCGCCGCCGACACCCGGCAGACCGCCACGGAGTACCAGCCGCCGGTCTCGTACCCGGCGACCGCCGGTGGCAGCGCGTTCTTCAGCGGTGCCCGGCAGGCCGCCAGCGAGCAGCAGGCCGCACGGTGGGACACGTCCCGGACCGAGGCCCCGGCGCAGCCCGCTGCGGTGCAGCCTCCCGCTCCGGTGCAGCAGGCCCCGGTTCAGCAAGCACCGGTTCAGCAGCCTCCGGTTCCGCCAGCTCCGCCGGCTCCGCAGTTCGAGCCGACGGTGCGTGCCCCCGAGCGCCCCCGTCAGTTCGAGCAGCTCCAGCCGGTCGAACCGCGCAGGCCGGTCGAACCGCCCCGCGAGTTCGATCAGCTGGCGGTCCGACAGTCCGAGCCCCAGCAGCCCGCTGCCTGGCAGTCGGGCCAGCCGGGCCAGTTCGGCCAGTCGGGCCAGTCGGGCCAGTCCGGCCAGTCGGGGCCCCAGCCCGAGTTCCAGCAGCCCGCCCCCTGGCAGTCCGGGCCGTCCGGGCCGTCGGGGTCACAGCCTGAGGTCCAACAGCCTGCTGCCTGGCAGTCCGGCCAGTCGGGATCGCAGGCCGAGGTTCAGCAGCCCGCCGCCTGGCAATCCGGCCAGTCGGGCCAGTCGGGGCCCCAGCCCGAGTTCCAGCAGCCCGAGGCCTGGCGGTCCGAGTCCCAGCCGACTCAGCAGCCCTCGTCGTACCCGGAGCAGCAGTACCCGGGTCAGTACGCCCAGAACCAGTCCGCCCAGAACCAGTACCCGCAGGCCCATTACCAGCGTCCCGCGACGGACGGGATGGGCCGGATCGAGTACGCGACGCCGTACCAGGACCCGGAGTACCCGCAGACGGCGCCGGCCGGGTTCCAGCAGCCCGAGTGGGCCTCCTTCGAGGACTACCAGACCGGCTCGCAGCCCCCCGTCACCGACGACGATGCCCCGGGCTGGCAGCAGGTGCAGCCGTCGCCGCCTCTCAACGGGTACGCGACCCCCGGGGTGGACGAGTACCAGCCGCCCTCGGGCGAGATCCGTCAAGGCCCGCCCGTCTCCGGTGAGATGGGCTGGGGCGCACCGGTTCAGCGGGCCCGTCCGGAAGAGCCCGACGAGTCGCGGGGCCGGGGGTCCTTCGAGACGCAGAACAAGGCCGTGCGGCCCTGGGACGACCCGGGGACGGGCGGCCAGAACGGTCAGAACGGTCAGAACGGTCAGAGCAGGGCCCCGAAGAGCCGCGACCAGAAGGAGTGGGACGAGCGGTTCTGGGACGAGGGCGGCCCCCGGCTGCTCGGTGGTCCCGACCCGGCCTACCCCGGCAACCGCGACAAGGCCTGGCAGCCCGGCGGCCCCCAGCACCCGCGCGGTGGTTCGGGTTCCCGCACCCCGATGCGGCGGGTCGTGCTGCTCGTGGTGCTGATCATCGCGGCGCTCGCGGTGGGACGTTTCGTCATGGAGGCCGGCAAGGACAACCCCGACTACGTGCCGCTGTTCCAGCGCGGAGGTTCGGTGGGCAAGCCCGTCGAGCTGCGGTACGCCGAGGTCACAGCCACGTCGGTGAGCGGTTCCTCCTGCCTCACCGCCGGTTACGACCAGGCCAACTACCGTTCCCCCGGCGTCTTCGTCACCGTGCCGGTGAAGATCGTGGCCCGGGGCGAGACGGCGTCGCTGCAGTACGCGGCGATCGAGGACAGCCAGGGCCGGGTCTACCGGCCGGCCACCAACGGCCGCGGCATCTGGGAGCCCGGCACGGCCCAGGTCGGCCTGGCCCGGTACGCCACCGTGGCGATCGAGATGCCGGAGGACGCCGTGCCCGGGGCCCGCCTGCAGATCGCGCTCAACAGCACGTATCTCGACCAGGACGACATGACCGACATCGATCTGGGAGTGACCCGGGCCCAGGTCGAGGCCTGGACGAAGAACACCCGGTCGATCGTCGTGACCGACAGCGCCGAGGTCGCGCCCGGCTCCGAACCGGCAACGACCACCGCCCCCTGCGACGGACCGGTCAGCTCGTCGTGACCTCATGATCCGGGGGGTCCCAGGGATGCGGGGGATGCGGGGGATGCGTGGGATGCGGAGGATCCGGGGGATGCGGCACTCCAACCGGGAGACCGGCTGGCTGTCCCGTAACCGCTGGGGTCTCGGGCTGCTGCCGCTGGCGACCGTGTGTGCGCTGGCAGCCAGCTCGGACCGGGTGAAGCCGTACTGGTGGGACGCCGATCTGCACGAACCGGTGCCGGCGGCGCAGGGCGAGTGGCTCGGTTACTCGCAGCCCTACACGCTCGATGACGGCGAGCACGTCATGTCGCTGAGGGCCCGGCTCGACTCGGTGCACCGGCTGAGCGCGGAAGAGGCCGCGGGAGCCACGGGTTACGTGCTGCCGGCGGGGGCGGTCGCGGTGCGCGTGACCCTGTCGGTCCAGGCCGATCCGGCGACCCCGCTGACCGGCTGCTCGATGGCCCTGCGCGACGCCGACGGCAATCGCTACACCTACGTGCCCACCCTGGTGGCCGACGGTCAGCCGACCTCCCCGTGCGTGCCGGCCGACGCCCCCGGGCCGAACGCGACCTTCGGTGAGCTGTCCATGCCCGGCCCGGACGAGCAGCAGCGCCCCGCGAGCTACACGGTGACCCCGGTCTGGGTGGTCCCGGCCGCCGCGACGTTCACCGAGGCCGACCTGTGGTGGGACCTTCCCGAGTACATCGCGTTCCGCGCCTCGTCCTCCAAGCCCTCTCAGACGCCCTGAGCGTCCGGGACGGGCTGCTGGGAGCCCTCCGGCTCGTCCACTGTTGTGCCGCCGCTGGCCAGCACCCGCTCGACCGCCGCGGCCAGCAGGCACATGGTGATGCTGAGCCCGACCGCCCGGGTGAGGATCTCGATGTGCGGCGAGAACGCGAGCCAGGGTGAGGCCGCCTGCGGGCCGAGCAGCAGCCGGCCCAGGGCGTAGAGGCCGTCCTCGAGCCGCTGGCTCGCCAGGAAGGCCAGGCCGAAGATCAGCATCGGGGCCAGACCGGCGACCGCGAGCTGGCGCAGGCCGCCGAGCAGACCGGTGAACCGCTCCGCGACCTCACCGAACAACTCCGCCCCGGCGCGCTTCACCGGGCCCGGAACCACGCGCAGGATGCGAGGTTCCGGCGGGGCGGGCTGCTCGATCAGCTTGTGGCCGTAGACCACCGCACCGACCGTGAGCCAGGCCACGGGCACGATCACCAGTGAGTCGACGCTGGCGATCAGGTCGAGGGTCCAGGCCCCGGCGGTGTCCACCGGGCCGGCCAGGGGCCCGAGCCGGTCGAGCGCAGCCTCCCAGCCGTCGACGAACATCTCCACCCCGCGCCGGCTCTGCGCCCAGGCCCAGGCCGTGTCCTTGTACGTGGTGATCCGCACCGCGATCGTAGCCAGCCAGAGCACCTCGACGTAGGCCCCCAGGAACGCGAAACCTATCCAGGCGCGACGGCCCTCGAGCTTGGCCAGACCGAACTTGAGCACGATCGCGATCGCCACGACGGCGGCGGTCACCCAGCCGTTGCCGATGTCGAAGCGCGAGACGTCGTTGCCCAGGCCACTCGCCCCGGCGAAGTAGTCGTTCTGCGCGAACTCCTCGCCGAACACCGTGTTCATGAACCGGTCGATGTCTTCCTTGAGGTAACCGTACGAGGCGTAGACCGCGAGGAACGGCACCAGCACACTGGCCAGCATGTCGAGCAGCCGGCGCTCGCGGTGGCGCACCACGTCCTGCGGCGCGACGACGGTCGCGGCGTCGCGCAGGGCGGGCAGCGAGTGCCGCAGCGTGTAGAGCATCAACACGATGCCGGTGACGGCCGCGAGCGGGGCCAGTACGAGAGTGAGAATGCCTGTGGTGTTGTTGATGTCGGACAGTCGCACGGCCGCCCAGATCGCGCCGGCGCGGGCGGCGAGGGCGAACAGGGCAAGGGTCAGCAGCACGGGCCAGTGCCGCAGCCACAGTCTGGCCCCGGCCCCCACCACGACGAACGCATCACGGATCGCTCTCAGCACAGCAGGACCATAGGCGGCCGGTCATCCCAGGCGCCAGATCAGGGACGCCGAGGAGGCCGTCACCAGAGGGGGCGCAGGGGTGGGACGTCGTCGCCCACCTGAGCGCGGACCAGCTGGGCCAGGCGGGTGCGCAGACCTTCGAGGGTCTGCGCGCCGACCTTGTCCACGAGCCGGCCCTCGATGCGTCCCAGCACGTAACCGGCGGCGCGCAGGTGCTGCTGAGCCTTCTCGGTGAGCACGTAGAGCACGCGCCGACCGCCGTCCGGATGCGGGGTCTGGCGCAGGTAACCGCGCTTCTCCAGGTCTTTCACCGTCTGCAGGGTGGCCTGCCGGGTCAGGCCGAGGTCGTCGGCGAGATCACCGCTGGTGCACCCGCCCCGGGTCTGGAGCACCTGGAACACCAGGCTGTGCAGAGGACGCACGTCGGCATAGCCCGCGGTGTCCAGCTCGGTGCGGAACTCGGCCTGGATCGACTGGTAGGCGGCGCCGAGCAGGAAGGTGAGGTCCTGGGCCGCGAGCGGATCGGGTTCCGGCTCCGGTTCGGCTGGGGGTTCCGGTGGCGGCTTCGGCTTCGGCTCGGCCAGTTGCGCGGCCATCTGCCGGGCCAGCCGCTGCTCGCGCTCCTGCCGTTGCTCTTCCTGTCGCTGCTGGTAGGCCAGGTCCCACCACTGCTCACCGGTCTGGCCGTCCATGCTCTCCATCATCGCCGTCCCCCGGCGCCGGCGCTCATTCAGATCGCGGGCGGGGCCCCGGCGTTCAGTCCTTGTTCGCCTGCCTCCGCCCACAGGTCGGCGAGTGCCTGGTCGATGACCGGCTTCACGTCGGGGGCGTCGGCCCGCAGGCCGGGTGGCAGCAGCGACTGGGCCAGCAGCCGGCCGTCCGGATCACGGCGCAGTGCGACCTTGGCCGGTTTCCCGCGTCGCATGGGCACGATCGCGCTCAGCACGACCGACGACTGCACGCGCTCGCGCACCACCTCGGGCAGCCGGCCCACGTCGTCCTGAATCTCCAGGGGCGTGGTCTTGCGCGAGTGCACCCACCAGATCACCAGCATGCGGGAGTCCTGGTCCCAGACCGCGCGGTCGACGGCGTCCCAGGTGTGCACCATCCGTTCACCGCGTGGGGTGACGATGCGCAGGTCGCGGGTGGTGGCGGCCGCCGCGCCGCCACCCACCAGCACCGACCAGGCCAGCAGCCGGGCGGTGCCGGGCTCGTCCAGCCCGAGAGCCTGTTCCATGCCGTCGGGCATGACCGCTCGCTTCGGCCGGCGCGGAATCAGTCGCATCGAAAACCCTTCAGCTGTGTCACTCCGCGCCGCTGCCGTTGATGCGGTCGCGCAAGGCCCGCCGCTCGTTCTCGGCGGCGACCAGTTCGGCGAACGCGGCGGCCATGTCCTCGTCCGGGGCCATCATCTGCACCCGGCTGCGCAGATTGCCGATGCGGTGCAGCAGAGCGGTTTCCGCGACCTTGAGCACCATCGAGGCGGCGTACTTGGCCATCTCCTCCTCGCGGTCGGCGGGCATCGGCGCCACCGCGAGCTCGGTGATCATCGGCACCACCACGTCGGGCGCGTAGTCCTGCACCATCGTCACCCAGGCCGGGCCGGCCATGCCGGTGGCCTCGGCCATGCCGCCCGCCGCCCGGATCGCGTCGTGGACCGCGCGGTAGGCCGGGGTCTGGAACGCCTCACCGCTCAGGGTGTCCGCGTCGTGCGGGGGCACCAGCCGGGGCACCTGCAGCATGCACTCCAGCGCCTGCCGCTCGATCGCCGCCACCGGGTCGGCCCGGTGGGGGCGGTTCATGACGGGACGCATGGAGGGACGGGGTGCCGCCTGCTGACCCTGCTGACCCTGCTGACCCTGCTGACCCTGCTGACCCGACGGCCCGGACCCGGGGTCGAAGGCGTCGTGCGGGGGCTCGTCCTCGGGCGGCGGGGGCACGTCGTCCGGCGGTGGCTCATGATCGTTCCAGCCGCCCTGGTTCCCGAAGCCCTGGTTGCCGTAGCTGTTGTTGTTGGCGTAGCTGGTCTTGCCCTCGCCGTTGTTCCAGCGCTGGCGATCGCCCTCACCCCAGCCACCGCCCTTGCCGCCCTTGCCCTTCCATTCCCGCTTGGGCTCGGGCGGGGGCAGGATGTACGTGCCGTCGGGCATGAGCCACGAACCGTCGGCCTGCCGCACCCCCCCGGGAGGACCGTCGCCGCGACGCGGGGGCCGCGCCCCGTGTGCCCCGTGTGCCCCGTCTCCCCGACGCCCACTGCCACCGGAGTCGCGACCCTGACCGGGACGTCCACCATTGACCGCACCCGAACCCGCAGCGCCGCCCGCCCTCTGGTCGCGCTGGGCCCGGTCGATCGCCTGCCGGACCGGTTCGTCTTCCATACCCAGCATGTTCGCGAGCTTGACCGCGTACCCGCGGCGGATCACCTCGTCGCGGATGCCCGCGACGACCGGCGCGGCCAGGCGCAGCCCGCGCGCGCTGCCCTCGACCGTGGTGAGGTCGACCTCGTTCATGATCGACTGGATCTTGAACTCGAACATCGGGCGACGCGAGCCGATGAGCTCCTTCACCGCCTCGTTGCCCTGCTGCAACCGCAGGTCGCACGGGTCCATGCCGCTCGGGGCGACCGCGACGTAGGTCTGCGAGACGAACCGCTGATCGTCTTCGAACGCCTTCAGCGCGGCCTTCTGCCCCGCGGCGTCACCGTCGAAGGTGAAGATCACCCGGCCGCCGGAGTTACGCTCGTCGCCGATCAGGCGCCGCACGATGCGGATGTGGTCGGCGGCGAACGCGGTACCGCAGGTGGCCACGGCCGTGGGCTCGCCGGCCAGGTGGCAGGCCATCACGTCGGTGTAACCCTCGACCACGATCACCTGGTGGTTCTTGGCGATCTCGCGCTTGGCCAGGTCGACGCCGTAGAGCACATGAGACTTCTTGTAGAGCGCGGTCTCCGGGGTGTTGAGGTACTTGGCCTCGATCGTGTCGTCGTCGAACAGCCGCCGCGCACCGAAACCGATGTTGTCACCGGTGACGTCGCGGATCGGCCAGATCAGCCGGCCGCGGAACCGGTCGTACAGCCCGCGCCGCCCCTGCCCCGACAGACCGGCGGCCACCAGTTCGTCACCGGTGAACCCGCGGCCCTGGAGGTGCCGGGTGAGCACCTCACCACCGCGCGGAGCGAAGCCGACCCCGAACAGCTCGGCCGCCGCCTGGTCGAAGCCGCGATCGACCAGGAACTGCCGGCCGATGGACGCGTCGGGCGAGGTGCCCAGCTGCTCGGCGAAGAACTGCGCGGCCATGCGATTGGCCTCCAGCAGACGCCGCCGCTGGTTGACGCCCTCCTGGCCGGGCCGCTTGCCCTCGTTGCCGTTGTCGTCCTCGTACCGCAGCTCCATGCCCAGACGCTGGGCCAGCCGCTCGACCGCCTCGGCGAACGACAGGCTGTCGATCTCCTGCACGAAGGAGATGACGTCGCCGCCCTTCTGGCAGCCGAAGCAGTGGAAGAAACCCACGGTCGGCCGCACGTTGAAGGACGGCGTCTTCTCGTCGTGGAAGGGGCACAGGCCCTTGAGGGCCCCGACCCCGGCGGGCCGCAGCGAGACGTGCTCGCCGATGATCTCTTCGATCCGGGACCGCTCCCGGACAGTTTCGACGTCCTCGCGGCGGATCCTCACCCAGTGATTCTACGGCGTGGCCGTCGACACCGGGGACGAGGTGGTCTGCCAGTTGATCTTGAGCTCTTCCAGCTGGTCACCGGCGAATCCGACGGCCAGGCGCAGCACGACGAAACCCACGATCGACAGCGTGACGAGCACCATCATGATCGCGAAGTAGATGGCCAGGGTGATCTTGACCGTCGTGCCCCAGGTGATGCTGTGGGCGGGTGCCGGCTGCGGGCTCTGTGCACCCTTACCCAGCGGAAGGCTGCCGGTTCGGCCCCGCTCGCGATCACGCGGCGCCTCCAGACCACGCCGCGTGCCCTCGTAGCTCGAACGGTTCTGGAAGTAGTCAGTGCTCACGCGTGCCCTGTCCGTCGGCCCTGGTGTCGAGGACGGCAGAATGGCAGCGCGGTATGACATTGAGTGCTTCGCCCACCACAAGAACGGATCAAATCACCCAGCGTGTCAGTTGGGCAGCAATTCGTGATGCCAGGTCACAGCGCGGGCGTCGGTGAGGCTCGCGACCTGGTCGATGACGGCCCGCAGCCGGCCGGCATCGTCCGGGGCCGCATTCCAGTCCACCGCGAACTGCAGGTCGAGGGCTTTCGGCGCCCGGTCTTCGAGCACCTGCGAGAGCTCCATCAGCAGTTCGCGCTGACGGCTGTAGAGCGGCTGGCGGTCCTCGACGGTCATCACGTAGACGGCCGCGAGACCCTTGAGCACGGCGATCTCCACCTCCGTCTCCACCGGGACCACCAGATCAGCGTGGTAACGGGTCAGCGGCTTGCCGCCGGCCTCCGCCCGCGTGGCTTCTTCCACCGAGCGCACGAACCGGCCGATGAGTTGCGAGGTCATGTCTTTCAGCGCGGCCAGCGAGGCGTAGTCACCGGCGAACGAGGTCACCCAGGCCGGCAGCCGGCGCAGACGATCCAGACCCTCGGCGATGACGTCGTCCGCCACGTCCGGTAGGTACCAGCTGCGCACGACCTCGATGATGTGCCCGGTCTCGTCGCCGTGCTTCAGCCGCGCGGGATCGAACCGCAGCGAGACGATGGCGTCCTCGACGTCGTGCACGCTGTAGGCCACGTCGTCGGAGAGGTCCATGACCTGGGCCTCGATACACCGGTGCCGATCCGGGGCGCCTTCACGCAGCCACGCGAACACGTCCAGGTCGTCCTCGTACGCACCGAACTTCCGCGAGCCCTCCTGCGGCGATTCACCGCTGCGCCAGGGGTATTTCGCGACGGCGTCGAGCGATGCGCGGGTCAGGTTCAGGCCGTGGGCCCGCTGCGGGCCCATCACCTTGGGCTCGAGCCGGGTCAGCAGCCGCAGGGTCTGCGCGTTGCCCTCGAACCCACCGATGCCGGCGCTGATCTCGTCGAGCGCCGTCTCACCGTTGTGCCCGAAGGGAGGATGCCCCAGGTCGTGCGCCAGGCAGGCGGTGTCCACCACGTCCGGGTCGCAACCCAGGGCCAGGGCGAGTTCGCGCCCCACCTGGGCCACCTCGAGGCTGTGGGTGAGCCGGTTGCGCACGAACTCGTCCGAACCGGGCCCCACCACCTGAGTCTTGGCCGAGAGCCGGCGCAGCGCCGAGGAGTGCACCACCCGGGCGCGGTCGCGGGAGAACTCGCCGCGACGCGGGTCTTTCGGCGGTTCGGGATACCAGCGATCCTGGTCGGCGGGCTCGTACCCCGGCTCGTGAGGCGACATCTCAGCCGCCGGAGACCGAGAGCTCGGCCTCCCGGAGAATATCGGCGAGCTCACCGTCGATCTCGCGGCTGTCCAGCCAGCCGTGGGGCAGCGACACCTGGCGCGGAGAACCGGCCCGGCCGCGCGGCCCCTCGGCGTGCTCACCGGGGTAGGGCTGGCTGCCGTCGAGCTGACCGGCGAGGTCGTCGAACTCGGCCAGCGAGCTGATCATCGCCAGGGCCGCCCGGGTCTCCCGCCCCACCACGTAACCCTTGAAGTACCAGGCGATGTGCTTGCGGAAGTCACGGCAGGCCCGGTTCTCGGCGTTACTCTCGGCGTCGCGGCCGGTCTTCTTGACCGGCTTCTCGTAGCCGTCGTAGTGCTCGGTGAGCAGCTGGATGTGGCGGCGCATCGTGGCCAGCACGTAGTCCAGCCCGGGCTGGCGACGGGTCGCGCGGCCGTCGAGCGCCGCGGCCAGGTCGGCGAACAGCCACGGCCGGCCCAGGCAGCCCCGCCCCACCACCACGCCGTCGGCACCGGTCTCGGCCATCATGCGCACCGCGTCGTCGGCCGACCAGATGTCACCGTTGCCGAGCACCGGAATGCTCGTGACGTGCTGCTTCAGCTGCGCGATCGCCGACCAGTCGGCCTGGCCCGAGTAGTACTCGGCCGCTGTGCGCCCGTGCAGCGCCACCGTGGCCACGCCCTCGGCCTCGGCGATGCGCCCGGCGTCGAGGTAGGACAGGTGATCCGCGTCGATGCCCTTGCGCATCTTCACCGTCACCGGCACGCCGAACGGGGTGGCCGCCTTCACCGCGGCCGAGACGATCGCCGCGAACAGCCCCGCCTTCCACGGCAGCGCCGCTCCCCCGCCCTTGCGCGTCACCTTCTGCACCGGGCAGCCGAAGTTCAGGTCGATGTGGTCGGCGCGGTTCTCGTCCAGCAGCATCGACACACAGGCCCCGACCGTCGCCGGGTCGACGCCGTACAGCTGCACGCTGCGCGGGTTCTCGTCGGGATCGTGCTGGATCAGGCGCATCGACTCGTCGTTGCGCTCGATCAGCGCGCGGGACGTGACCATCTCGCTGACGAAGAGCCCCTCACCGCCCTCGGACGCCATCTGCTCACGACACAGCCGCCGGAAGGCCGTGTTCGTGATCCCGGCCATCGGGGCGAGAACGACGGGGGTGGCGATCCGGTGGGGTCCGACCTGCAGAGCTGTCACGTGTCCCATTGTCTCCCACCTTCGGACCGGAGCCTGACCGGCCTCTGGAGATGCACCTTTCCGGTGCTGTACCAGGCTGGGGACGCACCGTGACCGGATACACCCGCAGTTTCCACCGGGAGGTACCGAAATGCCCGAGTACCAGCGCACCCTCACGATCGCCGCCAGCCCGGACGACTTGTTCGACTATCTGTCCCGGGTGGAGAACCTGCCCCATTACTTCGCCGGTCTCACCGACGCCCATTCCGCCACCGGCGACGAGGTGCACGTGACCGCCGAGGTGCCCGCCGAGGCCACGCAGAGCGGCCACCCGGAGAAGGTGGAGTCCAACGCCTCGTTCGCGGTGGACGCCGACCACCGCGCCATCTCCTGGGGCACCCCGGCCCTGAACGACCATGACTACGGCGGAAAGCTGCAGGTCACGCCCGAAGGAGACGGTGCCCGGCTGGCCGTCACGCTGCACACCGAGCACGACGACCCGGACACCATCAACGCCGGCCTCGACCAGACCCTGCACAACGTCGAGCGCCTGGTCACCCAGAAGCCCCACCTGCAGAACTGAGCGCCCGTCGTCTGGGCGTCAGACCAGGTCGAGCAGGTCGCCGAGCCGGGACAGCACGCGGTGCGGGCCACTGGGGTGAGGATCGGCCTCGTGGATCCCGTACGGGTCGTGCAGGAGCGGCGTGAGACCGGCCGCGGTGGCGGACCGCACGTCGAAGAAGACGGTGTCACCCACGTAGGCGATGCGCGGGGACGCCGGCACGCCCAGGGCATCAAGAGCGTGCAGGAAGATTGCGGGGTCGGGTTTCCGGACCCCGACGACGTGCGAGTCCACCACGCAGGCCACCCTCGCGACCCCGGGGGTGTCGACACCACAGATGCCGAACCGGGCCAGGTCACCCTCCACCTGGCCCTCGGCGTTGGAGACGATCCCGATCGGCACGCCCCGGTCGGCCAGCGACTGCAGCGTCTGTGCCGCTGACGGCATCGGGTGCTGCCACAAGGTGTGATTGAACCCATCGATGAAGGCCTCGACCGCAGACTCTTCCTGCCCGTCGGCCTGTGCTCCGGTGGCCTTCAGGAAGGCCCGGGCATAGGCCTGCCAGTCGGAGTCCTCCCCCTCGGCCCGGGCGTGGTCCATGGCGTGGGCCCCGGCGAAGTGCGCCCGCTCGAGATCCGCGGTCCGGGTCGAGCCTCCGTACGGAGCCACCAGGGGCGCCGTGCTCTCCGGGCTCGGCAGCAGCAGAACTCCACCGGCATCGAACAGGACTGCGTCGAACTCGGTCATACACGTATCATCCCCCGCGTCACGAAACCGGTGCTATCTCCGGCCGGCATCACGGCGGCGATCCGACCCTGCGCGACAGCCTGCACCGGGTCCAGCCCGAACACCTTCACCGAGCCCTGCGTCGCCCGGCTGAGGCCGAGCAGAATGTCGAGGGTAGAGGTCTTTCCGGCCCCGTTGGGCCCGAGGAACGCCACGACCTCCCCCGGCGTGATGGTGAGGTCCAGCCCGTTCACGGCGGTGACCGCCCCGAAGCTCTTGACCAGACCGGAGAGCTGCACAGCGGGAAGCGTTTCCTGGATCACTGTCGTTTTCATGTCATCCAGGCTCCTGCCGGACGACACCCCGCACCGATGCCGCACGTCATGATCCGCCCATGACACGTGTCATGGGCGGACAGGCGTCACCCGTTCAGTGCGGCCCGGAGCGTACGGACGAGGTGGGCGTCGGCCTCCGGCGCGCCGGCCGAGGGGATGCGATCGTCGCCGTCCAGGAGCGGGGCGAGCTCGGCCGCCGCCCGGTCCCGCAGGTCGGGGCGCTGCGTCAGGACGCGGGCGAGGATCCGGGCCACCGAGTTCACCACCTGTGCGGTACCGGTGGCCCCGAACTCTCCGATCCGGATGGCCAGGGCCTGGTCCACAGCCTGTTCGGGGGTCAGGTCGCCGAGTTCCGCCAGGGAGTCGAGGGCCAGGGCGCGCGCGGTCTGGTCGCGGCCGGCCCACGACTCGCGGCCGTGCTCGGCGATGTTGCGCAGCAGGGACAGCCACTCCTCCCGTAGTTCGGGACGGGCCTCCACGATCCGGTTGCCCAGCGGCACGGCCGTCTCCAGCGGCGGGCCGGCGGCGTCGACCTGGGCCAGCAGGGCACGCCACACGGGGTCGAGGCCGCCCTCCGGTTCCGCCCCGGAAAAGGCTGGGCGCAGCAGGATCTCGATGGCCGCGACCTGCACCGCGCGGCCGGGGTAGGAGCGGCGCACCTTCTCCGCGACCAGGTGCCGGCACACCTGGGTCAGGGCGGGTGAGGGGTACGCGGCCCAGAGGATGAGCATCCGGTCGGCGTCGAACCCGGCGGCGCCCAGCTGCCAGGCCTGCTCGAAAGCCTGCGCATCAGCGGAGATGGCGGCGTGGGCGGCCATCAGCCAGGCCCGGTCCTCGTCCCGTTCGGCGGTGCGCGGCATCGCTGCCGTGATCGCCTCCAGCGCCTGGTCCCGCACCTGCGGGTCGAAGTCGTCCGGACTCCGGACCGCGAGGTGGGCCAGCACCTCGGCACCCGGGCGGGGTTCCTGCCCGAGCGCTGCGATCAGCTGGGCCACCACCTCCGGCGAGGGCGGCAGCTGGGCCAGGACGGAGACCCACTGACCGGCCCGGGCCGGCCAGGCGACCACGGCGCGGCGGATCAGGTCGAGCAGGTCGTCCTGGGCCCATGCGACCGGACGCGGACGGGACCGGAACCCGATCAGCGCCGCCGGCAGGGCCAGGGTGGTGTCGCCGAAGTGCACGCCGGGTGGTTCGGGGGCCTGCGTCAGCCGGGCGGCGGCCTGTGTCCAGCGTTCGTCCTGCACCCCGAAAAGCATCACCATGCAGGCAGCCTCGAGTTCGGGAACGCCCGCGCTCTCGAGTTCGGCCACCACGTCGCAGACCTCGGCGGAGCGGTCCGGGTCTCCGGGCAGCACATATCCGAGCGCGGCCACCACGGCCGCTGCCGCGGAGGGTTCCAGTGGTGTGCGGGCCAGCGCCAGCAGCCCGTCGACGGCGGCCCGGCCGGCGGGCCGGGACAGGTCGGCCACCTGGCACCAGCAGTAGGCGAGATCTTCGGCGTTCAGACCGGATTCGTCGACGTCGGCGAGCCGCAGCAGCACCGGCACCGCCCGGGCGCCGGCGGCCTGCACCATGAGTTCCAGCGAGCCGGCCGCGTCCGAGGCCGGGTACTCCTGCGCCTGTGCGGGCCACAACCGGGTGAGATGGTCGAGGGCACCGGGCAGATCGAGCCCCAGACCCACCGCCGACCAGACCGCCGCGAAGACCACGTCGTCCTGACCCGCGTCCACAAGCATCTGAAGGTCGTCGGCGGTCAGGGCCCCGTGCCGGGCCAGGGGTTCCATCAGCGCCACCCGGGCCTGCGGATCCTTCTCTGCCGCAAGACGTTCCCGCAGCGCAACGGCCACATCGCGGTCGTCCCGAACGATCGTCCAGTGCGACGAACACTCGTAGGCCGCGATCCGCACCTCGGGATCCAGGTCACCGGTCAGGGGCAGCAGCTCCTGCGCCACCTCCTCCAGCCCGGCCCGCGCCGCGGCAGCCAGGTCGGCGGACGCCAGAGCCATGCTTCCGGTGACCGACTCGCCGTAGACACTCAGCAACTGCAACGCCCCCAGCCGCCCCGGAGCCTCGCGGTCCAGCGCCACCTCGACGAGGAACGGCAGCGCCGCGACCGTCGCCGGGTAGACGGTGCCCTGGTGCAGGATCGACGCGTACAGCGCCTCGACCGCCTCCGGCCAGTCCACCGTGCGCAGTTGCCCGAGCAGATCCGGCGTGTCCGTCGCCCCACCGTAGGCGTGCGTGAGGGACGGCCAGTCGACCGATTCCAGGCTTCGGATCATGGCCCGAACAGTAGCGAACCGGCCAATACCACCTGCACGCCCTAGAACGCCGGGGACACTTTTCATGATCACGATGAGGGGGTGGGCGCCCAGCTTTTGGCTGGGAAGTACCCCACTTCCCTGGAGCTCTCGGGGAAGGTTTGCATGATCACGGAGAAGCGGGAGGGGACTTCCGGAGCCGACAGAGTTCTAGAACTCCGGGGAGGTTTTGCATGATCACGGAGAGAGGGCGGTGGCCAGAGTGCACTGCAGGTGGGTGTCCGCGCGGATGTCGCCGGGGACGAGGGTTCGTTCGTCACCGGCCACCAGCGGAGCCAGATCGGCGGTGACGCCGGGGCGCAGGTCGGGGCGGTCGGCCAGGGCATTGCGGATCACCCGGCTCGCGGGAGGGACGGTCTCGGCGATCCGGCGGGTGCCGGCGGCCTCGCGCAGACCGGCGACCGCCAGTTCCAGCGCACGCTCCGGGGCGATGTCGCCCAGGGCCTGCAGGGCTTCCACCGCTACCGGATCCGGTAGCCGGTGCAGGGCCGCCAGCCACTCCGGACACAGCTCGGGCCGGACCGCCACCAGCCGGTTCCCCAGCCGAACGGCCCCGGGCAGGGCGCCACCGGCAACCTCCAGCAGGCCGAGCAGGGCGGGCCAGGCCGGCTCCGGCAGGTCCTGCGCGCCCGTGAGCACCGGCGCCAGCAGGATCTCCAGGGCCGCGACCTGCACCGCCCGACTGCGGTACATGCCCCAGGTGGTGCGGGTGATCAGGTCGAGGCAGACGACATCGACGCCGGGTGAGGTGTGCGTGGCCCAGATACGCAGCAGTTCGTCCTCGCCCGGGCCGGACTCGCTGATCCGCCAGGCCCGGCTGAACGCCGCGGGGTCACCGGAGTCGAGCAGGGCCTGCGTGATGAGCAGCCAGGCCCCGGTGTCGCCCCCGGGCACGGGCAGGTCGTGGATCGCGCTGTGGGTGGCCCCGTCGAACACCGCCGGCTGCGCGAAGGCCAGGCGGGCCAGCAACCGTACGGCGGCCTTCGAGGGGGCTGCGAGAAGAAGAACCTCAACCAGAGCAGTGGACGCCGGTACCCGGCCCAGCAGTTCGGTCCACGAGTCGGCGGTGGTGGGCCAGGCGGTGATCGCGGCCCGGGCGAGCGCGACCAGTTCCGGACCGTCCCGGTCGTGGTCGGCGAAACCGGCCAGTGCGGAGGCAAAATCGACCGACGCGCCGCCAATGCCGAAGTACGGCAGCTCCGGGGCGGCCAGCACGGCCCGGGCGTGGGAGGCCCAGCGCCCGTCGCCCATCACGAGCAGCGCCACGGCGAGCGCGGCCTCGCCCTCCGGCGATTCGGGAACCAGCCGGGCCAAGGAGTCGGCCGCCCGGGAGTTACCAGCCACGGCATCCGCACTCCGGAAGCCATCGGCCCGAGCGTCAGCCGGCCGGGAGTCAGCCGGCGGGGAATCCACGGGTCGGGAATCCACCGCCAGGGGCAACACGGAGATCAGGGCGCCGAGCAGGTCTTCGAGGTCCGCGGCGCCGGCCCGATCCGCCAGGGCCAGCAGCGAATCCCGCGCCGGCTCCAGGGCCGCACGCGAGACCAGCGCGAGATCGTGCCAGGCCCAGGCCAGTTCGCCGACGGTGACCCCGGCGACACCACCGAGCCCCGACAGCACCGGAACCGCTCTGCCCCCGGCCGCCCGCACGAGTCGTCCCAAAAGGTCGTCCCGGTCGAACGCGGGCCACAGGCGTACCAAATCATCTGCTGCACCGGGGATCTCATGACCGGATGCCAGCGACGCCCAGGCGGCGGCGAACACCGCGTCATCCCGTCCGATCGACCGCAGGCGGTCGAGGTCGCCCGCGTCGAAATCCCGCAGGCGGGTCAGCGCCTCGACCAGCGGGACCAGCGAATCCTGCTCGCCCTCCAGCCTTTCCCGCAGGAACCAGGCGGCCTCCGGCAACCACACCCCGGCCTGGTAGACCGCGGCCCGCACCTCCGGGTTCGGGTCGGCGGCCAGCGGCAGCACCGCCTGCGCCGTCTCCCGCAGCGCGGCAGTCGCTTCCGCCCTCAGGAAGTCGGGGCCAGCACCTCGCGACAGCGATTCCCCGTACGCCCCGAGCAGTTGCAGAGCCCCGGAGCGCCCGGCGGCCTCCGGGTCGAGGGCGACCTCGACGAGGAAGGGCAGGGCCACCACGGTCGCGGGGAACACCTCGTCGCCGGGCACGAGCATCGAGGTGAGCTCGTCGGCGGCGTCCTGCCACTCGTCCTCGAGCAACTGCGCGACCAGCCCGGGCACGTCGTCCGCCTCGCCGAAGGCATGCGTCAGCGACGACCAGTCGACGGTGTCCAGCGGATTGAGCACGGGCGAACGTTACACAAGCCGCCGGAAACAGAATCGGCCGTCACGCAACAACTTTGCGTGACGGCCGATCGACGGTACGGAGTATCAGCAGCCCGGGAGGCGTGCGCCGAGCCACGCGGTGACGCCGCTCAGCGGCACGCGCTCCTGCTCCATGGTGTCCCGAGACCGGATTGTGACCGCGTCGTCCTCGAGCGTGTCGAAGTCGACCGTGATGCAGTACGGCGTACCGATCTCGTCCTGGCGGCGGTAGCGGCGGCCGATGGCCTGGGCATCGTCGAAGTCGACGTTCCAGGAGCGGCGCAGCTCGGCGGCCAGGTCACGGGCCTTCGGCGACAGGTCGGCGTTACGCGACAGCGGCAGCACCGCGGCCTTGACCGGCGCCAGACGGTGGTCAAGCTTGAGCACCGTGCGCTTGTCCACGCCGCCCTTGGTGTTCGGCGCCTCGTCCTCGGTGTAGGACTCGATCAGGAAGGCCATCAGCGAACGGGTCAGCCCGGCGGCCGGCTCGATCACGTAGGGCAGGTAGCGGGTGTTGCTGGCCTGGTCGAAGAAGCTCAGGTCGTTGCCGGACTTCTCGCTGTGGGTCTTCAGGTCGTAGTCGGTACGGTTCGCGACGCCCTCGAGCTCGCCCCACTCCGAGCCCTGGAAACCGAACCGGTACTCGATGTCGACGGTGCGCTTGGAGTAGTGGGAGAGCTTCTCCTTGGCGTGCTCGTACAGGCGCAGGTTGTCCGGGCTCAGGCCGAGGTCGGTGTACCAGGCCATCCGGGTGTCGATCCAGTACTGGTGCCATTCCTCGTCCGTGCCCGGCTCGACGAAGAACTCCATCTCCATCTGCTCGAACTCACGGGTGCGGAAGATGAAGTTGCCCGGCGTGATCTCGTTGCGGAACGACTTGCCGATCTGGCCGATGCCGAACGGCGGCTTACGGCGCGCGGCCTGGTAGACGTTCTTGAAGTTCACGAAGATGCCCTGCGCGGTCTCCGGTCGCAGATAGTGCATGCCGGCCTCTTCCTCGACCGGGCCGAGGTGGGTCTTCAGCATGCCGCTGAACTGCTTGGGCTCGGTCCACGCGCCGCGGGTGCCGCAGTTGACGCAGACGATCTCCTCGAGCGACGTGGCCGGGCGGCCCTTCTTCCCCTCGAACTCCTCCTCGAGGTGGTCGGCCCGGTAACGCCGGTGGCACGACTGGCATTCGACCAGCGGGTCGGTGAACACCTCGACGTGGCCGGAGGCCTCCCAGACCGCGCGGGGCAGGATGACCGAGGAGTCCAGGCCGACGATGTCGTCGCGGCTGGTGACCATGGTGCGCCACCACTGGCGCTTGATGTTCTCCTTCAGCTCGACACCGAGCGGGCCGTAGTCCCAGGCCGAGCGGGTACCGCCGTAGATCTCACCGCTGGGGAAGACGAATCCCCGGCGCTTGCTGAGACTGACGACGGCATCGAGGCGGGATTCCTGCTTGGCGGCCACGAACGGCTCACTCCATCCGGCGGGGCGTCGACGGGGCGACTCCTGAAAATCTGACCCGGCTTAGCGTAGTCGGGTCCGGCCCGTGGTTCCGACGCCGCCCGCCCGCACGGGGCCTACTCGACGATCAGGTCGCTCTCGTGCTCCTGCCGGCCCTGGGCGGGGGTCCAGGTGGAGAGGTCCTCGAAGGCGGTCGGCTCGTCGATGCAGCGGTACATCAGCGGCACCGCGCGCACCTTCACCTCAGGGTTCGAGAGTGCCCGGCGATAGGCGCCGACGTTCTCCCAGCGGGTGGAGAGCACCCACAGGTCCGGCTCGTCGATCGAGCGGCCCACCCGTCCGTCCAGGCAGCCCGGCCTCGCTGTGAGCGCGGTCAGGGCCTCCCGGGCGAGGCCGGAGAACTCGTCGGTCTCCTGGGTGGGAACGCGGTATCGGGTGACGACGAACACGTACCCAACCTACCGGTGCGCCCAGGGCGAAAGCTTTTGACGAGGTCAGGGCCAATATTTGAGAATGAGTCCCATGTATGACGCCTTAGGCACGCCTCACGTGAAAAGCTGCCGGGCATGAGCACCAACCGGCGCGAGACCAAACAGCGGGTGGCCGTCTCGGCGGCGCTAGACCAGGTGAACGAGTTCGTCAGCGCCCAGCAGTTGCACTCCATCCTGCGCGACACCAGCGACGGCGTCGGGCTCGCCACCGTCTACCGCACCCTCCAGCAGCTCGCCGAGGACGGCGAGGTCGACGTGGTGAAGACCGCCGACAACGAGTCCATGTACCGCCGTTGCAGCCGCGGCCACCATCACCACCTGCTGTGCCGCTCGTGCCGGCGCACCGTCGAGGTGGAGAGCCCCTCGATCGAGAAGTGGGCGCAGAAGGTGGCCTCCGCCAACGGCTTCGCCGAGGTCGACCACGTCGTGGAGATCACCGGCATCTGCGCGGACTGCCAGGCCAAACAAGCGCAGAATTGAGGACGCCCACCACGACTGTGGTGGGCGTCCTCAATTCTCGTAGGGGTCAGCGCTCCTCGCGGAACTCCACGTGGGCCCGCACGACCGGGTCGAACTTGCGCAGCACCATCCGGTCGGGGTCGTTGCGGCGGCTCTTGCGGGTCACGTACGTGTACCCGGTGCCGGCCGTCGAACGCAGCTTCACGATCGGTCGCAGTTCGGTGCGGCTCGCCATCTCGATCACTCCTTCACGCTCCCGGCCGTTCCGGGGTTGCATGGAGAGTAACTTGAGAACGGTTCTCGTTATTTCCGGATCAGGCGGTGGGTTTGTCGACCGCCCCGCCGTACCGCCGGTCGCGCTCGGCGTAGATCTGCACGGCCTCCCACAGGGTGCGCCGGTCCACGTCGGGCCACAGCACGTCCATGAACACCATCTCGGCGTAGGCCGACTGCCAGAGCATGAAGTTGGACGTGCGCTGCTCCCCCGACGAGCGCAGGAACATGTCCACGTCGGGCAGGTCGGGCTCGTCCAGGTACTTCTGGATCGTGCGCTCGTCGATCCGGTCCGGATCGAGTTTTCCCTGGGCCACCAGCTGGGCGATCGTGCGGGCGGCGTCGGCGATCTCGGCCCGGCCACCGTAGTTCACGCACATCGTCAGGGTGATCGTGTCGTTGCCGCGGGTGAGCTCCTCGGCGATCTCGAGCTCCTTGATCACGCTGGCCCAGAGCTTCGGCCGGCGCCCCGCCCAGCGCACCCGCACACCCCACTCGTGCATCTCGTCGCGCCGGCGCCGGATCACGTCGCGGTTGAAGCCCATCAGCCAGCGCACCTCGTCCGGCGACCGCTTCCAGTTCTCGGTGGAGAAGGCGTACGCGGAGATGTGTTTGACGCCGATCTCGATGCCGCCGGCGACCACGTCGAGCAGCGAGGCCTCACCCATCTCGTGGCCCTTGGTGCGGCTCAGCCCGCGCTGGTTGGCCCAGCGGCCGTTGCCGTCCATGACGATGGCGACGTGACCGGGCACCAGCTCGGCCGGGATCGCGGGTGGTTTCGCGCCGGAGGGGTGCGCCGGCGGCGCGATCGGCGGCGTGGTGCGGGCAGGCACTGACGGACTGGCCTGGCGACGGCGGAGCGCCAAGGAAAACCCCTTAAGCAAGGACGATTCGGGAGCGGGAAGATCGTAGTACCCCCTGGGCCGGCCCTCGCGCGGTGACCACGGACGCACGCCGACGCGATGAGGCATGTCCCTGACCCGCTCACGATTTCAGGCCCACGATCCATGGGATGACAACGCAGACCTCTCCGCTCATGCATTCGTCGGCCTTACGGCGAATGCTCCAGGACAGGCCCCTAGAACGGCTCCGGGTCGTCCAGCGTGGGTGCCACCGCTGCCTGGGCGCGCTCGATCGCGGCCACGTCGATCTTGGCCACCCTGACCGGAACCTTCACCGGCACATTCACCGGCACGTTGATCGACGGCCGGTCGCCGTCGCGTTCCACCCAGCGCAGGGATCGCACCCGGCGCTCGACGTGCCACTGCAGGTAGGCGGCGACCAGGCCGCTGGCCTCACGGCGGCGGCGGGCCTCGCTCACGTCGGCGGTCGGCCAGTCGCCGGTGAGCAGGGCCGACAGCAGGCGCAGGGTCTCCGGGTGCGGGGCGGCCGCGCCGGGCGGACGGCACGACGGGCACACCGAACCACCCATCGCCAGCGAGAACGCCCGGTGCGGACCGGCCTGGCCGCACCGCGCGCAGTCGGTGAAACTCGGCGCCCAGCCCGCGACCGACAGCGAGCGGATCAGGTAGGCGTCCAGCACCAGGCCGGGTTCGTGCGCCTTGCCCGCGAGCGTGCGGAGCCCGCCCGCGAGCAGGAGGAACTGCTGCAGGGCGGGCTCGCGCTCGGTCTCGGTGAGCCGTTCGGCGGTCTCCAGCATGGCGGTGGCCGCGGTGTACCGGGCGTAGTCGGCGGCGATGGTCAGGCCGTACGCCCCGATCGTCTCCACCTGGTTCACGGTGTCGAGCGACCGGCCCTCGTAGAGCTGGACGTCGATCATCATGAACGGTTCCAGGCGGGCGCCGAACCGGGACATGGTCTTGCGCACGCCCTTGGCCACGGCGCGTACCCGACCGTGCTCACGGGTGAGCAGGGTGACGATGCGATCGGCCTCGCCCAGCTTCTGGGCCCGCAGGACGATCGCATCGTCCCGGTACACCGCCGGCATGAACTACCGCCCGGCTGACCGGTTGGCCGCCGACAGCACGGCCTTCATCGAGGCCCGCACGATGTTCTCGTCGACACCGACGCCCCACAGCACGTTCTCGCCGATCTGGCACTCGACGTAGGCCGCGGCCTTGGCGTCGCCACCGGCACTCATCGCGTGCTCGCTGTAGTCCAGCACCCGCACCGACACACCGTGGCTGGCCAGCGCGTCGCCGAAGGCCGCGATCGGGCCGTTGCCCACACCGTGCAGCGTGAACGGCGCACCGCCGTCGATGATCTCGACGCGCAGCCGGTCAGAACCGTTGTCGTCGCTGGTGTGCTCGATCGACTTCAGCGAGAACCGGCCCCAGGCCGGGCGGCTGGACTCGGTGGTGGGCAGGTACTCGTCTGAGAAGATCGTCAGCAGCTGGGCCGGGGTGACTTCGCCGCCCTCATTGTCGGTGTGCTTCTGCACCACGGCGCTGAACTCGATCTGCAACCGGCGCGGCAGGTCCAGCTGGTACTCGTTCTTCATCAGGTAGGCCACACCGCCCTTGCCGGACTGGCTGTTGACGCGCACCACGGCCTCGTACGAGCGGCCCACGTCGTGCGGGTCGATCGGCAGGTAGGGCACCGCCCAGACCACGTCCTCGACGGTCTTGCCCTGCGCGGCGGCCGAGGCCTGCAGCGCCTCCATACCCTTCTTGATCGCGTCCTGGTGGGAGCCGGAGAACGCGGTGTAGACCAGGTCGCCGCCGTAGGGGTGACGCTCGGCCACCTTCAGCTGGTTGCAGTGCTCGACCGTGCGCCGGATCTCGTCGATGTCGGAGAAGTCGATCTGCGGGTCGATGCCCTGGCCGAACAGGTTCATGCCCAGCGTGACCAGGCAGACGTTGCCGGTGCGCTCACCGTTGCCGAACAGGCAGCCCTCGATGCGGTCGGCGCCGGCCTGGTAGCCCAGCTCGGCGGCGGCCACCGCGGTGCCGCGGTCGTTGTGCGGGTGCAGCGACAGGATGACGTTCTCCCGGAAGGCCAGGTTCCGGTTCATCCACTCGATCGAGTCGGCGTACACGTTGGGCGTGGCCATCTCGACGGTCGCGGGCAGGTTGATGATGACCTTGCGCTCGGGCGTGGGCTCGAACACGGCCAGCACCTCGTTGCAGATGCGCTTGGCGAACTCCAGCTCGGTGCCGGTGTACGACTCCGGCGAGTACTCGAAGTAGACCTCGGTGCCGACCATCGCGTCGGCCAGCTTCTTGCACAGCCGCGCGCCGTTCAGCGCGATGTCGACGATGCCGTCCTCGTCGGTGTTGAACACCACCTGGCGCTGCAACGTGGAGGTGGAGTTGTACAGGTGCACGATCGCCTGCTTGGCACCCTTGATCGACTCGAAGGTGCGCTCGATCAGGGCGTCGCGAGCCTGCGTCAGCACCTGGATGGTGACGTCGTCGGGGATGTGGCCACCCTCGATCAGCTCACGCACGAAGTCGAAGTCGGTCTGGCTGGCCGCCGGGAACCCGACCTCGATCTCCTTGTAACCCATCCGGACCAGCAGATCGAACATCCGGCGCTTGCGCTCGGAGTTCATCGGGTCGATCAGCGCCTGGTTGCCGTCGCGCAGGTCTACCGCGCACCAGCGCGGAGCGGTCTCGATGCGCCTGTCCGGCCAGGTGCGGTTCTCCACGTTCACGGAGATCAGCTCGTGGAACGGGACGTACTTGTGAACCGGCATGCGGGAAGGCTTCTGGGTGTTCTTCATGGCCTCTTGCCTCTACGTGGTCTGGTTCTTCTGGGCGTTCAGGACGGTCGGCCGGCAGGCAGAAGAAACACCGCGACGAGAGGACCGGCCTAGCAGGTCCCGCCGCGGCGACCAAGGAGAAGAAGCTCCGAACGCACGAGCGACAGGGTACATCCACACTCTGTGGGGGCAACAATCCGGTACAGGGCCCGTGCCCCGAGTTCGCCTCAGCGACTTCTCAGTGCCACCTGTTCATCATGCTCAGGTGGACGGGTACTGGTTCTCGAACGCCCTGCGGTTCGGCGGCAGCTTCGGCGCACAGCTGATGCTCGACATCGTGGTGGCCGGCATCGCCCTGGTGGCCGCGGTGCTCATGCGGCAGCGGCGGGCCCGCCTCTTCGGGCACGACCTCACGCCCTGGGCGCTGTGCCTGGTGATCGGCTCGCTCGGGGTGATCGCGATCAGCACCCTGACCCGCCGCGCGGGCGCCACCAGCCCCGGCCACCTGCAGCTGGAGCCCTTCGCCACGCTGCGGCAGTACGTCCACGACCCCGCCGACCTCCTGATCTACCTGGGCGGCAACGTGGCCATGTTCATCCCCCTGGGCTTCTTCCTGTACCTGACCGTGCGCCGCTGGATGCTGCTGTGCGCCGCCCTGGCCACGGTGGTCTCGATCGGCGTGGAGATCCTGCAGCTGCCCATCTACAGCCGTGCCACCGACATCGACGACGTCATCACCAACGGCTTCGGCGGGCTGGTGGGCGCGGCGCTGGGGGTGGTGGTGCTGTGGGTGTGGAACTCCCGCGGGAACCGCGTCACGGCTCCGGATGACGAGCGTCGTACCGAGCGAATCGCGGCTGGCTGACTCCCAGCAGCACCACCAGCACGATGCAGGCCAGACCGCCGACGATGGCCGCGACACTCTCGGTGGTGAGGTCGGCCATCGAGCCGACCACCAGGTCACCCAGGCGCGGGCCACCCGCGACCACCACCACGAACACCCCTTGCAGGCGTCCCCTCATGTGGTCCGGCGTGGCCGTCTGCAGGATCGTGCTGCGGAACACCGCACTGACCGAGTCGGCCATGCCCGCCAGGACCAGCGCCCCGAAGGCGGGCCAGAGCAGCCAGTGTGCGCCCGCGTCCGGCGCAGGACTGGCGAACCCGACCACCACGCCGAACAGCACGATGCTCGATCCCCACCCGATGATCGCGGCCAGCACCGCCAGCCCCTGACGCCGGACCCGGCTCACCGGGCCGGAGAACACCCCGGCCAGCACGGCGCCGCAGGCGATCCCGGCGGCCAGGATGCCGGCGGTCTGCGCGCCCCCGCCGATCACGACCGCCCCCAGCGCCGGGAACAGCACGCGGGGCATCGCGAAGATCATCGCGATCAGGTCGACGATGAAGGTCATCCGCACGTTCGGCCGGGTGCGCAGGTAGTTCAGGCCCTCCAGCACCGAGGCCAGGCCGGAGCGGCGCACCTCGCCCAGCGGCGGCATCGACGGCAGCGCGACCAGCGTGGTCAGGGCCACGCCGAGCAGCAGCACCTCACTGAAGTAGGTGCCGCCGAACCCGAACCAGTGCACCCAGAACCCGGCCAGCAGCGGTCCCACGGTCATGCCGACGCTGTTGGCCAGACTGGACAGGGCGTTCGCCGCCGGCAGCATCTCGGACGGCAGCAACCGCGGCAGGATCGCCATCCGGGCCGGTGAGTTCACCGCCCAGAAGCCGCTCTGCACCGCCACCAGGGCGTACAGGAGCCACACGTTGTCCAGCCCGGCCCAGGCCTGGAGCGCGAAGCACAGGGCCACCGAGAACAGGCCGCTGGAACTGGTGATGATGACGCGGCGCCGGTCGTGGGCGTCCACGATCGAACCGCCGTAGAGACCGAACGCGATCAGCGGTACCAGGGCGGCCAGACCGACCAGCCCCACCTTGAAGGTGGAACCGGTCAGGTCGAAGACCTGGAGGCCGACCGCGACGGTGGTGAGCTGCGAACCGATGGAGCTGAGGAACGTGCCGAGCCACATCCGCCGGTAAGGACGGCTGTGACGCAGAGGTGTCAGATCAGCCAGAAGTGCCGCTGCCACCTAGAACCCGAGTCGCTGCATCTGCTTCGGGTCGCGCTGCCAGTCCTTGGCGACCTTGACCCGCAGATCCAGGTGGATGCGCGTGCCCAGCAGGGCCTCGATCTCCCGGCGGGCGTTCGTGCCGACCTCCCGCAGGCGGCTGCCACCCCGGCCGATCACGATGGCCTTCTGGCTGTCGCGCTCCACGTAGAGCAGCACGTGCACGTCGAGCAGCGGCGCGCTCTCGGGACGGCCCTCACGCTCGCTCACCTCGTCCACGACCACCGCGAGGCTGTGCGGCAGTTCGTCGCGCACACCCTCCAGCGCGGCCTCGCGCACCAGCTCGGCGATCATCACGTTCTCGGGCTCGTCGGTGAGCTCGTCGTCCGGGTACATCCGCGGGCCCTCGGGCAGGTGCCCCATCAGCAGGTCGGACACGGCGTCGACCTGAAACCCGTTGACCGCGGAGACCGGGATGATGTCGTCGGCCTCGCCCATCAGGTTCTGCACGTCCAGCAGGTGCGCGGCCAGGGTCTCCGGCTTCACCCGGTCGGACTTGGTCACGATCGCGACGACCGGGGTGCGGCGCAGCTCCTTCAGCTCGGCCGCGATGAACTTGTCGCCGGGGCCGATCTTCTCGTCGGCGGGCAGGCAGAACCCGACCACGTCGACCTCGAGCAGCGTCTCGCGCACCAGGTGGTTCAGCCGCTCACCGAGCAGCGTGCGCGGCTTGTGCAGCCCCGGGGTGTCGACGAGCACGAGCTGGGCGTCGGGCCGGTGCACGATGCCGCGAATCGTGTGCCGGGTGGTCTGCGGCCGGCTCGACGTGATCGCGATCTTCTCGCCGACCAGGGCGTTCGTCAGGGTCGACTTGCCGGCGTTCGGCCGGCCGACCAGGCAGGCGAAGCCGGAACGGTGCTTGGTGTCAGTCACTTCTCTCCGATGGGTGCGGCCAGGGCACGTGCCCCGGCCTTCGTCAGGTGGTCTGCGACCAGTCCCGCGCTCGTCTCGCTGAGGTTCTCCGTGACGATCACCGGCGACGCCTCGACCAGCTCCTTCGCGGCGATCAGGCTCAGGCCGGTGGTGCGGCGCACCTCGCGGATCACCCGGACCGGGTTCGGGCCGGGCACCTGGAGCACCACGCGGTACTCGCCGGGCTCGCCGAACTTGGCGGCCACGGGCGCGGTGGCCGCCGGGTTGAGCACGCCGTAGACCCCGAACAGCAGCGGCGGCACCAGGATCAGCGCGAGCAGCCACCACCCGCCCTGCACGGCCATCAGCAGGACGACGATGAGGAGCAGCAGGTTCGGGAGCATGACGAGGAACTTGGTCTTGGTCATCGTGCGTCGTTTCCCTCTACGTCGAACTGTTCGTCGCGGCTGACCAGAACGGTGGCCAGGCTGTGCCGCCGGCCCTCGAACGTGTCGGCGGTGAGCAGCAGCCCCTGGACCGAGGTGGTGGACCCGGCGATCGGCACCCGGCCGAGGCCCTTGGACAGCAGGCCACCGACGGTGTCGACCTCCTCGTCCTCGATCTCGGTGCCGAACAGCTCACCGAGCTCGTCCAGGTGCATGCGGGAACTGACCCGGCGGCGGCCGTCGGGCAGGCTCTCCACCTCGGCCTCGATCTGGTCGTACTCGTCGGCGATCTCACCGACGATCTCCTCGAGGATGTCCTCGATCGTCACCAGGCCCGCGGTGCCGCCGTACTCGTCCACCACGATCACCGCGTGACCGGCGTGCTGCATCTCGCGCAGCAACGCGTCGACCGGCTTGCTGTCGGGCACGAACACCGGGCGCCGCATGATCGACTCGACCCGCTGGACCAGTCCGGCCTCCGGCTGCTCGTGCATGCGGCGGGCCACGTCTTTCAGGTAGAGCACGCCCACCGGGTCGTCCAGGCCGCCGCCGACCACCGGCACCCGGGAGAACCCGGAACGCAGGAACAGCGACATCGCGTCGTGCAGGTTGCGGTCGCGCTCGACGCTCACCACGTCGGTGCGGGGCACCATCACCTCACGGGCCAGGGTGTCGCCCAGGTCGATGACCGAGTGGATCATCTTCTGCTCGCCCAGCTCGATCAGCTGGCTCTCCTGGGCGATGTCGACGAACTGCCGCAGCTCCGCCTCGGAGGCGAACGGCCCGTCGCGCAGACCGCTTCCGGGAGTCACGGCGTTGCCGATCAGCACCAGCAGCCGGGTCAGCGGGGCCAGCACGGTGGTGAGGGCCAGCAGCGGCCGGGCCGCGACCAGCGCGACGTTGTCGGCGTACTGCCGGCCCAGGGTGCGCGGGCCCACACCGACCATGACGAACGATGCCGCCGCCATGATCAGGCCCGCGACCAGCCCCGAGGTCCAGTGCAGGCCGATGGTCTTCACCGTGGCGAAGGTGACGGCGACGACCGCGCCCACCTCCGCGCTGACGCGCAGCAGGGTGGCGACGCTGAGCACCGGGGCGGGCTGGTCGGCGACCTGCACGACGGCCTCGGCGCCCCGCCGGCCCTGGTGCTTGAGGTCTGCGGCGCGGGACCGGCCGATGCGTGACAACGCCGACTCGGACGCCGCTGCCAGACCGGCGACGACGGTGAGCAGGAGTGCCAGGACGATCAGGCCGACCATGGGGTTACCTCAGACCTTGCCTCGGGTCGAGAGGAAGGTGAGCAGCAGCTTGCGCTGGAGCCCGAACATCTCCTTCTCCTCCTCGGGCTCGGCGTGGTCGTAGCCGAGCAGGTGCAGGATGCCGTGCGTGGTGAGGAGCAGCAGCTCTTCCTCGAACGAGTGGCCGGCCGCGCGGGCCTGCTTCTGCGCGACCTGCGGGCACAGCACGATGTCGCCGAGCAGACCGGGTTCCGGCTCCTCGTCGTCCTTGCCCGGGCGCAGCTCGTCCATCGGGAAGGAAAGCACGTCGGTCGGGCCCGGCTCGTCCATCCACTGGATGTGCAGCTGCTCGATCGAGGCCTCGTCGACCATCACGACGGACAGTTCGGCCTGCTGGTGCACGCGCATGGCGTCGAGCACGCTGCGGGCCAGGGCCGCCACTTCCGCCTCGTCGACGGCGACGCCGCTCTCGTTGTTGACCTCGATGCTCACCAGGTCATTGTCTCGCATCTACGGGCATGGTCAGGCCAAGGGTGCCGCGCACCGGAGTACACCGGAGTACGCGGCACCCCTGGACCAGCTCAGCGAGGATCAGCGACCGGTTCGATGGCTGCGACGCTCCATGCGGTTCTGGGGGGCCATCCGGTCCTGCGGCTGCCGGGCGGACCGCTGGTCGGCCGTGCCGACGGCCTGGCCGACCGCCGGCTGCCGGTCATTGTCCCACCGGCCGTAGGCCTCGACGATCTCTCCGACCAGCCGGTGCCGGACCACGTCGGTGCTGGTCAGCCTGGCGAAGTGAATGTCGTCCACGCCCTCCAGGATGTCTTGCACCACACGCAGGCCGGACAGGGTGCCGCTGGGCAGGTCGACCTGCGTCACGTCACCGGTGATCACGATCTTCGACTGGAAGCCGAGCCGGGTCAGGAACATCTTCATCTGTTCCGGCGAGGTGTTCTGCGCCTCGTCGAGAATGATGAAGGCGTCGTTCAGTGTGCGGCCTCGCATGTAGGCCAGCGGGGCCACCTCGATCGTGCCCGCCGCCATCAGCCGCGGGATCGAGTCCGGGTCGAGCATGTCGTGCAGCGCGTCGTACAGCGGGCGCAGGTAGGGGTCGATCTTCTCGGTCAGCGAACCGGGCAGGAAGCCCAGCCGCTCCCCCGCCTCGACCGCCGGCCGGGTCAGGATGATCCGGTTGACCTGCTTGGCCTGCAGCGCCTGCACGGCCTTGGCCATCGCCAGGTAGGTCTTGCCGGTACCGGCCGGGCCGATGCCGAACACCACCGTGTGCTCGTCGATCGCGTCGACGTAGCGCTTCTGGTTCAGGGTCTTCGGGCGGATCGTGCGACCGCGGTTACTGAGGATGTTGAGCGTCAGCACGTCGGCCGGCCGCTCGGACGTCTGCTGCCGGAGCATGCCGATCGAGCGCTCCACCGCGTCGGGTGTGAGCGCCTGGCCCGCGGCCACGACCGCCAGCAACTCGTCGATCAGCCGCTCCACCAGGGCGACCTCTCCGAACGGGCCGGTCACCGTGATCTCGTTGCCCCGCACGTGGATGTCGGCGCGACCGAATGCGCGCTCCACCGCTCGCAGAACCTCGTCCCGGGCTCCCAGCAGGGCCACCATGCTGACCTCCGCCGGCACGACGATCCGGTGCACGGCCTCCGCACCGCTCTTCGCTTCCGTCATGAGCTGGGGTTACGCCCGCCTCTCCGGGTTCGGCGCGCTGCCTCTGCTGGTTGCAGTCGATGGCAGCCTTGAGGCAACGATCGTAACCTCCGCCCCCGTTCCGTGGCTCCCCGATTTTGTCCCTCTTAGCCGGGGATCCCCATCGGCTGACCGGCCAGCACGTGGGCATGCACGTGGAAGACGGTCTGCCCGGCCTCGGCCCCGGTGTTGAAAACCAGCCGGAACTGGCCCCCGGCCTCGGCCTTCGCCAGCTCACCGGCGACCGTGACCACCTCGGTGAGCAGCGGCTCGTCCTTCGCCGCGAGGTGCACCACATCGGGGTGGTGGTCGACCGGCACGACCAGGATGTGGGTCGGCGCGACCGGGTTGATGTCGCGGAACGCGACCACGCGGTCACCGCGGTACACCATGTCGGACGGCAGGTCACCGGCGATGATCTTGCAGAACAGGCAGTCAGTCACAGGACCGAGGCTATCGCTCAGGCCCAGCGGCCCGAGGTCGCGGCGAGGATTCCCAGGGCGATCGGCCCGGCCGAGGACGTTCTCAGCACCTCGGGACCCAGGCGCACCGGTCGCGCTCCGGCGGCGGTCAGGGTGGCGAGCTCGCTCTCCCCGATCCCGCCCTCCGGGCCGACGACCAGCAGAACCTCTCCCGCATCGGGAAGCTTCGCCCCGATCAGGGGATCGACCGCGTCCTCGTGGAGGATCAGGGCGAGGTCGGCCTCGGCCAGCCGTTGCGCGAGGGCGGTGGTGTTCCGCAGCGGCTCGGTGTGAGGGATCCGCGCCCGCCGCGACTGCTTGGCGGCCTCCCGCGCGATGGTGGCCCAGCGCCGGGTGTTCTTCTCGATCTTCGGGCCCTCCCAGCGGGAGACGCTGCGCTGGGCCTGCCAGGGCAGCACCAGGTCGATGCCCACCTCGGTCGCGGTCTCGACGGCCATCTCGTCGCGCCCGCCCTTGGCCAGGGCCTGGACCAGGCCGAAGCGCAGGACCGGTTCGGGAACCAGGTCGAGCTCGTCGACGAGCAGATCGAGGTGACCCTTGCCGGCGGCCGTGACCGTGCACCGCGCGACCGCCCCCGAGCCGTCCGCGATCTCGACCTGCTCACCGGACCGGATCCGGCGCACCCCGGCGGCGTGCCGTCCCTCTTCCCCGTCGAGGACGAGGTCGGTGGACGGCGCGGCGCCGATCAGGGTTCCGGGGGCGGCAAAGAACCGGGGCAGGGTCACGAGTGGTTCCCGACCCCGCGAACCGGGGGCTGAACCGCGTCCTCAAGCATGAACGTCAGCGTCCCGCGAAACGGTCGCGGAGCTTGGAGAACACGCTGGTGTGCACCGGAGTCATCCGGCCCGAGGGCCGGTCCTCTCCGCGTAGCTTGGCGAACTCGCGCAGCAGGGCCTCCTGCTGCTCGTCCAGCTTGATCGGGGTGATCACCGCCAGGTGCACGACCAGGTCGCCCCGGCCGCCGCCGCGCAGGTGGGTGACCCCGAGCCCGCGCATGGTGGTGGCCTCGCCGGACTGGGAACCCGAACGGATCTCGAAGCTCTCCTGACCGTCCAGGGTGTCCAGCTCGATCGTGGTGCCGAGGGCCGCGGCGGTCATCGGGACCTCGACCGTGCAGTGGATGTCGTCGCCACGCCGGGTGAACACGGCGTGCTGACGCTCGACGATCTCGACGTAGAGGTCACCGGCCGGGCCACCGCCCGGGCCGATCTCGGCCTGGCCGGAGAGCTGGATGCGGGTACCGGTCTCGACCCCGGCGGGCACCTTGATGGTGAGGGTGCGGCGCGAGCGCACCCGGCCCTCGCCGGAGCACTCCAGGCACGGGCTGGGGATGACCGTGCCGAAGCCCTGGCAGTTGACGCAGGCCTGGGTGGTCATCACCTGGCCGAGGAAGGAACGCGCCACCCGCTGGGTCTGGCCACGGCCCTTGCAGATGTCGCAGATCTCCGGCTGGGTGCCCGGCTGACAGCAGCTGCCGTTGCAGACCTGGCAGACCACGGCGGTGTCGAGCTGCAGCTCGCGCTGACCGCCGAAGGCCGCCTCGGAGAGGTCGATCTCGATCCGGATCAGGGCATCCTGGCCCCGGCGCTGACGCGGCAGCGGGCCCCGCGAGGCGCCGCCCCCGGCGCCGCCGCCGAAGAAGGTCTCGAAGATGTCGGTGAAGCCGAAGCCCGCCCCGAAACCGGCCGCCCCGTTGGGGTCACCGCCGGTGTCGTAGGCCTGTCGCTTCTCCGGGCTGGAGAGAACCTCGTAGGCGCGGCCGACCTCCTTGAACCGCTCGGAGGCCTCCTCGCTCGGGTTGACGTCCGGGTGCAGCTGACGGGCCAGCTTCCGGTACGCCTTCTTGATCTCCTCGGGGCTGGCCGTCCGGGAAACCCCGAGCACCTCGTAGTAATCGCTCACGGCGGTGATGTTCTCTCCAGATCGGTGCAATGAAAGAGTGAAAGGCGGTGCCGCATAGTACGTGGCCGGACGGGTGGGCCCGGCCCCGGTTCAGACCGGTTCAGGGTTCGGGCCCCGCCCCGTTCGTCCCGACGGTAGTCACGATGCCAGGATCCGGGACACGTACCGCGCCACGGCACGCACCGCGGCCATGGTGTTCGGATAGTCCATGCGGGTCGGGCCGAGCACGCCCAGGCGGGCGACGACCTCTCCCTGAGAGGCGTAACCGCTGGACACCACCGAAGCTTCCTGAAGACCGATGTGTGCGGTCTCGCGTCCGATCAGCACACCGACGCCACCGGCGCCGTCGCCCATCTCGGTGAGGAGCTTCAGCAGCACCACGTGCTCCTCGATGGCCTCGAGCACGGGGCCGATGTGCTGGACGAAGTCCGGCCCGGAACGAGCCAGGTTGGCCGTACCGGCCAGCACGATGCGTTCCTCGCGCTCGATGTCGAGCGAGTCCTCGAGCGCGACGATCACCGCACGCACCAGTGTGCGGTCGTCCGGCCCGAACTGCTCGGGCAGATCGGCCACCACCGCGCTGACGTCGGTGAGACGACGCCCGGCCACGGCCAGGTTGAGCCGGGTCCGCAGACCGGCCAGCGTCTGCTCGGAGATCTCGCCCACCACCGGCACGATGCGCTGCTCGACGCGACCGGTGTTGGTGATCAGGATGACCAGCAGCCGGGTTCCCTCGAGCGCCACCAGCTCCACGTGCCGCACCGTGGAACGGCTCAGCGACGGGTACTGCACGACGGCGACCTGCCGGGTCAGCTGGGCGAGCAGGCGCACCGTGCGGCCCACCACGTCGTCCAGGTCGACCGCGCCGTCGAGCAGCGTCTGGATGGCCCGCTTCTCGGCCGTGGAGAGTGGCTTCACACCGCTCAGCCGATCGACGAACATCCGGTAGCCCTTGTCCGTGGGCACCCGGCCGGCGCTGGTGTGGGGCTGGGCGATGTAGCCCTCGTCCTCGAGCGCGGCCATGTCGTTACGGATGGTCGCCGGGGAGACACCGAGTGAGTGACGCTCGACCAGCGCGCGCGACCCCACCGGCTCCCGCGTCTCGACGTAGTCCTCGACGATGGCGCGCAGCACAGCGAGCTTCCGTTCCTCGCTCATGCCACCCACCTCCCAGTCATTCGGCTCATCACCCTGGCACTCACACCGCGGGAGTGCCAGTTTACGACCCCGGCGGCACCCCTGTGTGTCCACGGCGGGTCGGCTAGGTCTCCTGGCGCCTCCTGGTTACCGTCCCGCCATGGTTCCCAGTCTGCCCAGGATGCCCGGTTCTGCGCGCGGTCCCCAGGCCACGAGTGCATCTCCCGGTGTTGGCCGGGCGGTTCGTCCCGGTGACCGCTACGGGGCGGACGCGATCTCCGCCGCCCGCAAGAAGCCGCCGTTGCGTGAGCAGCCGGCCGACCTCGGACTGGTCGTCGAAGACGTCGAGACCGGCTGGGTCGGTGCCGTGGTGCGCACCGAGAAGAGCGGCGGCATGCACGTGGTGGTGCTGGAGGATCGTAAGGGGCGCACCCGCTCGTTCCCCCTCGGCCCCGGCTTCTGGGTGGACGGTGTGGCCGTGAAGCTCGTGCCGCCCGGGACCATAGCGTCTGCGGCCATGTCAGTGAAGTCGGTGAAGTCAGTGAAGCCGGTGAACCTGCGCAGCGCGTCCGGATCGGTCGCGGTGCGTGATCACCGCGCCCGGGTGGCGCGGGCCTCACGCATCCTGGTCGAGGGCAAGCACGACGCCGAGCTGGTCGAGAAGATCTGGGGTCACGACCTGCGCGTCGAGGGCGTCGTGGTGGTGCCGTTGCATGGCGTCGACGACCTGGCCGACGCGGTCGCGGACTTCGGCCCGGGGCCCGGCCGCCGGCTCGGCATCCTGGTCGACCACCTGGTGGCGGGCAGCAAGGAGTGGCACGAGGCGGCCGCGGCGGCCCGGGTCTCCGGCGCCCGCGAGAACGTGCTCGTGGTCGGGCACCCGTACGTGGACGTCTGGCAGGCCGTGCGCCCGCGCCGGCTCGGCATCGACGCCTGGCCGGTGATCCCCCGTGGCCTGCCGTGGAAGGAGGGCGTGCTGGAGGCGCTGGGCTGGCCGCACCACGAACAGGCCGACGTCGCGGAGGGCTGGCAGCGCATTCTCGCCTCGGTGACCAGTTACGCCGACCTGGAGCCCGCCCTGCTCGGCCGGGTCGAGGAACTCATCGATTTCGTCACGGGTGACGGCGAGGATCGCTGAGCACGACTCGCGCGTTCTACCGTGGGAGAGGAAGGGGGCTTGCCATGACCCAGGAACACCAGCCTGCGCAACCCGGTCAGAACCAGAACGTGAGTACGCACCAGGAGCCCGGCCCGGATCGGGATCCGGCCGCCGCCGACCGTGCGCAGACGGGTCCGGTCTACGGCACGCCGGGGCCGGGTGGCGCCGTACCGGCACCGCCCCCTCCGCCGCCCGGGTACGGCGCACCGGGTTACGGTCGGCCGATCGAGTACACGCCGATCATCCCGGGGCAGCCGCTCGACACCGGGCCGCAGAACCAGGGTGAGCCGGCTCAGTTCAGCGGGCTCGGTGGGCTCGGCGGACTCGGTGGGGTGGGCGTGTCCGGTCCGGCAGCAACGGCGGGTCAGGCGGGTCAGGCGCCACACCAGGATCAGACCGAGGGCTCAGGATCGAGCCAGTCAGGACAGATGGGCCGGATGGGCCAGGACCACGCGGGACAGCAGGCCGGGAACCAGGGCGACGAGCCGTCCCCGGCACCTGAGCACGGACAGCAGGCGCAGCCGAGTGGGCCGTCGTGGCGCCAGGGGCCACAGTACGGGCAGGGAAACTACGGGCAGCCAGGCCACTATGGCCAGCCCGGTCAGTACAACCAGCCCGGCACCTCCGAACAGCCACCGCAGTACGGGCAGCCCGGTCAGTACAACCAGCCCGGCCAGGCCCCGCAGTACGGGCAGCAGGGGCAGTACGGACAACCGGGGTACAGCGCCCCGCAGTACGGGCAGGCGCAGTACGGCCAGGGCCAGCAGGGTCAGTACGGCCAGGGCCACTACACCCAGAACGCTTCCCAGCCGGGCCAGTACAGCCAACCGGGCCAGTACAACCAGCCGGGCCAGTACGGCGCACCCCCGAACCAGCCCCCGTGGAACACCGGCCAGAACCCGGGCGGCTGCAACACCCCGCCGCCGCACCAGCAGGGCGGGCCGCTCTCCCCGAAGGAGATCAACCAGTGGGCGGCCGCCGCGCACCTGGGTGGCGTGCTGGCTTTCGTGCCGTTCCTGCCGCTGGTTCCGTGCATCGTGATCTACGCGATGTACAAAGACCGCAGCCGGTACGTCAAAGAGCAGTCGACCGAGGCGATCAACTTCCAGATCTGCGTGCTCTTCGCCTATGTCGTCGCCTACATCATCGATCTGCTGCCGATCCTGAACGGCTTCACCCTGCTGGTGTGGGTCTTCTCGGCGATCTTCTCGCTCATCGCCGCGGCGTCGGCCTGGCGGGGGGATCAGTTCAGCTACCCGATCTCCCGCGCGTTCCTTCACTGACCACACATTGAGGACAAGGTGGGCACCCGGGTGCCCACCTCGTCCTCAATGCGTTACCCGTCAGGGAAGCAGGGCCCGCACCACCGCATCAGCCAGCAGCCGCCCGCGCCGCGTGAGCACCACGGTTCCGGCCGCGGCCGGTTCCGGCTCGACCAGCCCGTCGGCGAGCACACCAGCCAGGAGCACTGCCGGGTCACCCTGCAGGCCAGCCTCTTTCAGAGGAAGACCTTCGCGCAGGCGGGAACGCAGCAGCACCTCTTCCAGCTGACGCGCCTGGTCGTCGAGCACCTCGCGCCCCTGCGCCGGGCTCTCCCCCGCGTCGATCCGGGTGGCATAGGCACTGGGGTGACGCACGTTCCACCAGCGCACCCCACCGACGTGGGAGTGGGCACCGGGCCCGACGCCCCACCAGTCGTCCCCCCGCCAGTAGGCCAGGTTGTGCTGACAGGCATCGTCGGGCGTGCGCGCCCAGTTACTCACCTCGTACCAGGTCAGCCCGGCGGCGGAGATGAGATCGTCGGCCATCTCGTACTTGTCGGCCTCGTCGTCGTCATCGGGCGCGATCACCTCACCGCGGCGCACCCGGGCGGCGAGCTTCGTACCGTCTTCCACCACCAGGGCGTAGGCGGAGAGATGGTCGGGCTCGCAGGCCAGTGCGGCCTCCAGGCTGGAGCGCCAGTCGGCCAGGCTCTCCCCCGGCGTGCCGTAGATCAGGTCCAGGCTCACCGACATTCCCGCGTCGCGAGCCCACTTCACCACGTCCGGAATACGTTTCGGGTCGTGCGTGCGGTCGAGCACGGCCAGCACGTGACGCACCTGCGACTGCATACCGAACGACACGCGCGTCACCCCACCGGCCGCCAGCGCAGCGAGCGATTCCGGCGTCACCGAGTCGGGATTGGCCTCGACCGTGACCTCGGCCCCGGATTTCAGGCCGAAGTTGTCGCGCACTCCGCCGATCAACCGGGCGAGGTCGCTCGCCGGCAGCAGGGTGGGAGTTCCGCCGCCGATGAAGACCGTCGACACCGGACGCTCCGCCACCCCGGCCCGGGACAGCACCGAGGCCGCGAAAGATAGCTCCTGCACGGCCGTCCCGGCATAGGCAGCCTGACTGGCACCGCCACCCAGCTCTTTCGCCGTGTAGGTGTTGAAATCGCAGTAACCGCAACGCACCGCACAGAACGGGACGTGCAGATAGACGCCGAAGGCGCGCCCGGCCGACCCGATCGCCGCCGAGGCGGGAAGAGAGCCGTCGACGGGAGCGGGATCGCCGTCAGGAGGTGGACCAGCCATATGTACTCAGCCTCTGCGAATTGCTTTTTCGGCGATGTGCCGGATGTCCGGGTCGAGTTCCAGCCCCAGCGCCGCGAACGCGTCGATCAACCGGCGCATGGTCGCGGCGTCGGCGCCGGGCAGGAAGTCGCCGACCGTCACCCCATGACCGGGCCGGAACGTCACCCGCACCTCGTCCCCCGCGCGAACCTGACCGCTCTGCAGCACTTTCAGGTAGGCACCGGGCCGGTTGACCCGGGTGAACCGGCGCACCCAGCCCTTCTCCTGCATCCGCTCGGCGAACGTGCGGCACGGCGTACGGGGCATCGTCACCTCGACCACCACCTGCGGGCCGATCGCCCAGCGCTCGCCGATCTCGGCGCCGGTCACATCGATCCCGGCCAGGCGCAGATTCTCGCCGAACAGGCCGGGTGCGATCGGGCGGCCCAGCTCGGCACCCCACCAGTCCGCGTCCTCGTCTGCGTACGCGTACACCGCCTTGCCCTGCCCGCCATGGTGTTTCCGGTCGACCTGGGTGTCGCCGGCCAGGCCGAGCGGCCCGATCTCGACCGGCCGGGTCACCGGACGCTTGTCGATGGCCGTGCTCTTGGCGCTGCTACCCCAGGGAGCGGGCAGCAACTCGTGCACGACGGAAACCGCACTGACCCTGCCGGGCGGGAGAACGTCCACCATTGCCTGGTTCATGAGAGACATCCTGCGACGCGGACGCCGCAGGACCCACCCCTATTTCTTCCGCTCGCCCGCGGAGCCGTCGTCACTCGACAGCGCCGCGATGAAGGCCTCCTGCGGAACCTCGACCCGGCCCACCATCTTCATCCGCTTCTTGCCCTCCTTCTGACGTTCCAGCAGCTTGCGCTTCCGGCTGATGTCACCGCCGTAGCACTTGGCCAGCACGTCTTTCCGGATGGCGCTGATGTTCTCGCGGGCGATGATGCGGGCCCCGATCGCGGCCTGGATCGGCACCTCGAACTGCTGACGCGGGATCAGCTTGCGCAGCTTGCCGGTCATCATCACGCCGTACGTGTAGGCCTTGTCGGCGTGCACGATCGTGCTGAACGCGTCCACCGGCTCACCCTGCAGCAGGATGTCGACCTTGACCAGGTTGGCTGCCTGGTCACCGTCGGGGTTGTAGTCGAGCGAGGCGTAGCCCTTGGTGCGCGACTTGAGCTGGTCGAAGAAGTCGAAGACGATCTCGGCGAGCGGCAGCATGTAGCGCATCTCCACCCGGTCTTCGGACAGGTAGTCCATGCCCAGCAGCGAGCCGCGACGCTCCTGACACAGTTCCATGATCGCGCCGATGTACTCGGACGGCGCCAGCATGGTCGCCCGGACGATCGGCTCGCGGACCTCGCTGATCTTGCCGCCCGGGAACTCGGACGGGTTGGTCACCGTGACCTGCGACTTGTCGTCCAGGGTCACCTCGTAGACCACGCTCGGCGCGGTCGAGATCAGGTCGAGCCCGAACTCGCGCTCCAGCCGCTCGCGGACGATCTCCAGGTGCAGCAGGCCGAGGAAGCCGCAGCGGAACCCGAAGCCCAGAGCCACGGACGATTCCGGCTCGTAGACCAGCGCGGCGTCGCTCAGCTTCAGCTTGTCGAGCGCCTCGCGCAGCGGACCGTAGTCGGAGCCGTCGATCGGGAACAGGCCGGAGAAGACCATCGGCAGCGGCTCGCGGTAACCCTCGAGCGCCTCGGTGGCCGGCTTGGCGTAGTTCGTGACCGTGTCGCCGACCTTGGACTGGCGAACATCCTTGACGCCGGTGATCAGGTAACCCACCTCGCCGACGCCCAGACCCTTGGTCGGGACCGGCTCCGGCGAACTGACGCCGATCTCCAGCAGCTCGTGCTGGGTCTTCGTCGACATCAGGGTGATGCGCTCGCGCGGGTGCAGCATGCCGTCGATGACCCGGACGTAGGTCACGACACCGCGGTAGGTGTCGTAGACCGAGTCGAAGATCATCGCGCGGGCGGGCGCGTTCGGGTCGCCGACCGGGGCCGGGACCTGCTTCACGATCTGCGCCAGCAGTTCCGGCACACCCATGCCGGTCTTGCCGGAGACCTTGAGGCAGTCTTCGGGCTCGCAGCCGATCAGCTTCGCCAGTTCCTCGGCGTACTTCTCCGGCTGGGCGGCGGGCAGATCGATCTTGTTCAGCACCGGGACGATGGTGAGTTCGTTCTCCATCGCCAGGTAGAGGTTCGCCAGCGTCTGCGCCTCGATGCCCTGTGCGGCATCGACCAGCAGCACCGCGCCCTCGCACGCCGCCAGCGACCGGGACACCTCGTAGGTGAAGTCGACGTGCCCCGGCGTGTCGATCATGTTCAGCGCGTAGGTGACGCCGTCTTCTTCCCAGGGCATGCGAACGGCCTGGGACTTGATGGTGATGCCGCGCTCACGCTCGATGTCCATCCGGTCGAGGTACTGCGCGCGCATCTGCCGCTGGTCAACCACACCGGTCAGCTGCAACATCCGGTCGGCCAGCGTCGACTTACCGTGGTCGATGTGGGCGATGATGCTGAAGTTCCGGATCAGTTCCGGAGCGGTGGCGGACGGCTCGGGCGCCGTATGGGCCATCGGAGACACTGCTGCGCTACCTCGATCGTCTGGCTCGTCGGACTGCTCGGACTCTCCATCGTCCCATGTCCCGAGCTCTTTCCCAGCATCACCCGCTCATCACCCGCTCATCGGCGGCTGGTCAGGGGGGTCTGCGGATCGCTGGTAACGTTGGAGGTCTGTGCATGGACGTCTACCGGCAGCCAGCCGGTTCGAGCGATTGCACTGCCGGTGTGCCTACAGACCGCTGAACAGACTTAGACAATCCCGAAAGAAGATGCAGTGGCAAACATCAAGTCCCAGATCAAGCGCAACCTCACGAACGAGAAGCGCCGTCTGCGCAACAAGGCCGTGAACAGCCAGCTCCGCACGGTCGTCCGCAAGACCCGCGAGGCTGTGACCGCCGGTGACGTCGCCGCCGCGACCGCCGCCCTGGCCGTTGCCTCCAAGCAGCTGGACAAGGCCGCGAGCAAGGGCGTCATCCACAAGAACCAGGCTGCCAACCGCAAGTCGGCCCTGGCCCAGGCCGTCTCCAAGCTGAGCGCCTGACCTCCGCGTAACGAAACCCCGGCCCCCTTCGTGGGTGGCCGGGGTTTCGTGCGTTTGCAGGCAGCCCATGGTGGACGCCCTCCCGCCTCCGTACGCAACGGCGGCAGAGCAGGTGGCCCGGTTGAGCGGGCCCGTTCCTCCCGTCAGCACCAGCGATGCTGCTGTTCGTGATCAGGAAATGCTCCGACCAGCAACATTGGGCCGGAAGATGCCCCATCCCCGCGACACCACCGGATGACCCCGAACGGGGACCCGGCCGACCTTCGCGGCCACCGGTGCGCTCCAGGATTGGGGAAATTCCGTGCGCCGTGTCCGCACGGATCTTCCCCATTACCCCCTGGCAGGCGTAGGCGAGAGATCGTGCATTCCTTGCGTGTCTGCCGCAACGAATGCACATGATCGGGGGCCACCCGTCCTGGGCCACCAGCGACGCTGGCCACCAACAACCCTCAGCCACCAACAGCTCTGGACTCCGGCGGCCCTCAGCCACCAACAGCTCTGGACTCCGGCGGCCCTGGGCCACCAACAAACCTGGGCCACCGGCGGCTCTGAGTTACCGGCGGCTCTGGGCCACCGTCAGCACCAGGCGCTCCACGGCGTAGACCGGGTCGCGGCCGCCACCCTTGACCCCGGCGTCCGCCTCGGCGAGAGCCATCACGGCGGTGGCCAGACCGGACTCGTCCCAGCCGTTGAGCTCGCGGCGGGCGCGGTCGATCTGCCACGGGGCCATGCCCAGTGACTTGGCCATGGACGCGGACGATCCCCGGCCCGCGGCGGACACCTTGGCCAGACCGCGCACCTTCATGGCGACAGCGGCGACCAGGGGAACCGGGTCGGCGCCGGTGGCCAGGGCGTGCCGCAGCAGTACCAGGGCCTCCTCGGCGTGACCGGCGACGGCGGCGTCCGCGACCTTGAAGCCTGTGACCTCGACCCGGCCGCCGAAGTAACGCTCGACCGAGTCGACGTCGATACGGGCGGTCTCGTCGTCGTTCATCAGCTGGGAGCAGGAGGCGGCGAGCTCCCGCAGGTCGTTGCCGACGGCGTCGACCAGGGCCCGCACGGCGGCCGCCGTGATCTTGCGATCGCCGCGACGGAACTCGTTCGTAGCGAACTCGACCTTCTCGTCGTCCCGCGTGATCGGCTGGCACTGCACCTCGGGAGCGTTGAGCGCCCGGGCGGCCTCCAGCAACGGACGGGCCCGCAGCACACCGGAGTGCCGGATCACGACGCAGGCCTCCTGCGACGGATTCCTCAGGTAGCCCGTGACATCGGTGACCAGTGCCTCGTTGGCCTGCTCCACGTTCTCGAGCACCACCACCTTGCCGCCGCCGAACAGCGACGGACTGGTCGCGACGGAGAGCATGCCGGCCAGGTACCCGGCCGCCTCCATGCGCTCGACCTCGGTCTCGGGGTCGGCAGCCCGCGCCGCCGCGAGCACGTTGGAGACCGCACGGTCGGCGAAGATGCTCTCGGACCCGACGACCAGGAGCACCGGCGCGGGCCGGACCGCGTCGGGCGTGACGATCGGGTTGTTCGCCTTACTCGTCGACTTGGCCGTCGACTTCGACCCGCTCCGCGATCGGGAACCCGCTCCTGCTGCAGCCACGCCATCACCCTAAAGCCTCTCCCCGCACGGACAGAGCTGGTCCCGCACAACCTCACCCCGCCCGCGCTGCCCCCACATCACGGCCCTCACGTCGCCCGGCCCACCTCCACCCCGGCCCACCTTCACCCCAGCCGACCTTCACCCCAGCCGACCCTCATTCCGGCCTGCCCTCACCCCAGCCTGTCCACACCCCAGCCTGCCCTCACCCCAGCCTGCCCTCACCCCAGCCTGCCCTCACCCCCAGCCTGCCCTCACCCCCAGCCAGTCGCTCGCACCCACCGGCCCTCACCTCCGTCTCACCTCTCCTCACCCGGATCCCGTCCGCACTCATCCAGCAGTCACCACCCGAAGATCGCCAGGGCCCCCGGTCACCGCGATCTGCCCCTGGGTATCCGTCCGGAAGGCCACCGCCCCGATCCGCCGGAGCATCGCGAGCGCCTTCGGGGCCGGATGCCCGTAGTCGTTGTCCGCGCCCACCCCGATCAGCACGACCCGTGGGTGCAGGAAGCGGTACAGCCGCTCCTCCTGATTCGCGGAACCGTGGTGCGAGAGCACAACAACATCAGCACCGTCGTCCCCGACCATTCGTCCAGGCACGGCCCCCGGCACAGTTCCAGACACGGCCCCCGGCACAGTTCCAGACACAGTTCCGGGCACAGCGTCAGGCCCGGCCGCGAGTGTGCGCAGCAGGGCTCGCTGCGCTTCCGGCTCGGCATCGCCCAGAGCGGCGACCCTCAGTCCGCGTACCTCGGCGAGCATGACCACGCTGACGTTGTTGATCTTGTCTCCTTCAGGTTCGGACGCTGCGGCCAGACCCGCGCGAACGGCAGACACCGGTGGCGGGAGAAGTCGCCAGCGCACCTGCCAGGCCCCGGTACCGGCGGTGCCCGTGACCTGGGTCGTGACGGGAATCGTCCGCCCGCCCGGTGCCAGACGGGTGACGTCACGGGCCGGTACCGGGGGCAGAGCCACGGGGCTGACGTAGACCGGTGGACTTCCCCGTCCGTCGAGGGCACCTTCCAGGCCCTCGGCGTGGTCCGCGTGGAAGTGCGTGACAAGGACCAGGTCGAGATGGTGCACACCGATGCGCCGTAGGCAGCGGTCGGCCCGATCCGGGTCGGGGCCTGCATCGACGAGCACCGCACGGTCCGGGCCACTGCGGATCGCCGTGGCCGAGCCCTGCCCGACATCGCACTGCACCACGGTCCAGTCGGCGGGTGGGCCGCTGCCCGGAAGCACCGGGATCCAGCGCGGCAGCACCAGGCACACTCCCAGGACGAGGGGCAGCAGGACAGCGGTACGCCAGGCCCCGCGCATGAGCAGGCTGATGCCGAGCAGACTCAGCGCCGCCAGCAGCGTGGCCCCGGCCAGGCCGTCGGGCCAGGGCAGTGACCCGGCAGGAACGACAGCGGCCCGGTGCGCGACCACCGCTATCCACTGCGTTGCCAGACCACCCACCCAGGCCACGGCGGACGCACCGAAGGGCCAGACGGGCGAGAGCGCGGCCGCCACGACACCCGCGATCGTGGCCGGAGCGACGGCGGCGTCCACCAGCAGGTTCGCCGGCACCGAGACCAGGCTGACGACCGGGTCGAGCAGAACGGTGACCGGAGCCGTCACCACCTGCGCGGCCACCGGCACACCGAGCGCGAGTACGGGTGCCTTCGGCCAGCGCCGCAATCGGTACAGCCAGGCCGGCACCAGCAGCAGGAGGCCGGCCGTAGCCAGGACCGACAGGGCGAAACCGAAACTTCGCGCCAGCCAGGGATCAACACCCAGAAGGAGCACCACCGTCGCCGCCAGCATCGGCACTCCGGCCCGGCGCCGCGCCATCAGCGCGCCGGCCAGGGCCAGCACACCCATCACCGCCGCCCGCAGCACGCTCGGTTCGGGTCGCGCCAGCACCACGAAACCCGCTATCACGAGCGCGGTTCCGGCCGCCTGTACTCGCCTGCCACCTCCCAGCGCACCGATGAGCACGAACGTGACCGCACCCAGGATCGCCACGTTGCTGCCACTGACGGCTGTGAGGTGGGTCAGCCCGCCCGCCTGCAGATCGGCCTCGAGGTCCGGATCGAGGCCGGAGGTGTCACCGACCACCAGCGCCGGCAACAGTCCTCTGGCATCGTCCGGCAGCCCGGAACAGGCCTCCCGCAGTCCTTCCCGCAGATACTCGGCGAACCGCCAGGGCCACGAGCCCGGATGCGTCACCACCGGCCCACCCCGGGCGAACGTCACCGCGGCCTCGGGCTGACCCGGATCAGCCGGCCTGACCCGGCCCGAGGCCCGAACCTCCTGCCCGGCCACCAGATCGCCCCATCCGCCGGTACCGAACACGACCAGCCGGGCGGAGCTCGCCACGGCGTGCTGCCGGGCCTCGACCCGGCTGATCCCCATGCGGACCAGGTACAACGGCTCACCCCCGAACGACGTGGCCGACAACCGCTTCGGATCACCGGATACCTTGCCCTCGAACGTGATGGTCATCCCCCGGCCGGCCACCGCGCTGAGCGGATCCTGCTCACGGTGCAGCAGACGCAGCCCGGTGAGCGCCATGACCGGGGCGGCCAGAGCAAGCACGAGCAGCAGGCCCGCGGCCCAGGTCGTCAGCGGAGTGCGCGCCCGGTACCGGCCGGGCGCGCGACGGGACGCAGCCACCGGGCTCCGACGAGATCCATGGCCCCGGAGGGGATCTGCCACACGGCGGCCCCGGAGGGGATCTGCCACACGGCGGCCCCGGCGGCGCCCCGCCCGCAGATCTGCGGAGGCGACGGCCCGAGCGGTCACCCGATCGAGATGGGACCAGAGGGAACCGACCCCACCGACTCCCGTCCGCACGGACCGCCGTGATGCCGAGGCCTGCCGCAGGTGAATCGCCGCACCGCCCAGCCCGGCCACCAGAAGCCCCGCGAGCCCTCCACCCAGCATCAGCACCGTCCGGGCCGGAAGCACCAGCACGCCCCAGGTCAGCAACCACGCCACCCCGGCCCCCGGCAGCAGTCGCAGGTCAGGAGCCGGGCGCGGCGTCCGCCGCTTCGCCGGGGCGGCCTTCACCCCCTCACCGGGAGCAGTTCTGCGGGCCCCACCCGTGCCCAGCCAGATCCGGGTCGCCTCGCGCAGCCGGCTCATACCCGGACCATCGGGCGCAGCTTCTCCATCGTGCTGTCACCGATGCCCGAGACCTCGTTCAGGTCGTCGACCGTGGTGAACCGACCGTTGGCCTGACGCCACTCGACGATCCGACCGGCCAGCACCGGCCCGACCCCCGGCAGCGCATCGAGCTCGCCGACCGTGGCGGTGTTGAGGTCCACCGGCGCGCCGGGAGCCCCGCCTCCAGCCGACGCGGACCCGGGCGCCGACGGTGCCGGTACCTCGTCCGGCACCTTCTGCCCGGGTTTCGGCACCAGAAGGCGTTCCCCATCAATCACCTTGCGCGCCAGGTTGATCCGGGTCAGGTCAGCCCTGCCCGTCGCTCCCCCGGCCGCCTCGATCGCATCCTGCACCCGGGCGTCCACCGCCAGCGACACCACCCCGGGACGCCGCACCTGGCCGACCACGTGAACCCGGAACGGCACGACCCCGCCTGCCCCCACAGCGCTCGGTGACGGGGACCGACCGATGCCGGCAGACGCGTCCTCCATCGGGGTCGGTACAACGGAAATACTCACCAAGGGCTGTGACGCACCGATGGCCACCCCGTCGTCCTCACCACCCCACAACAGCAGGCCGCCCGTGGCCACCACCACGGCGAACGCGAGCACCGCCGCGGCGACCGCGGCCCGTACCGGCACCTCCCACCGGGAACCCCCACGGATCCGCCCTCGCACCAGGCCTTCTCGCACCAGGCTCTCGCGCAGCGAGTTCTGGCCCGGTGCAGCATCGGCGCCACCACTGGACCAGTCGTCGGGCCAGGGCCCGTGATCAGGCGCCTGACCGCGCTCGGCCTGACGCCACGAATCCTCGAGAAGCCGCTTCAACCGAGGAGGTTCATCAGGATCGGTGCGCATTCCCCGAAGCTAGGTGACCGGCCTCCGGATGACCGGTCTGATACCCCTGCCTGTGGACAACCCGGCCTTCGTGCCGGGCTGTGGAAAGTCAGTCGAGAGGATCCAGGTCCCGGGCCACGACCACGCCGACGGCCCCCGGCCCGACGTGCGCACCGATGACCGGCCCGACCTCGGTGACCGGGATCTCCCCGATCGCGGGCAGGTGTTCGCGCAACCGGCCGGCAACCTCGTCCGCCCGGTCCGGGGCGGACAGGTGATGCACGGCCATGTGGGTGGTGGCCCCTTCCCCGGTGGCCTCGGCGACCGACAGCTCGACCAGCCGGGTGAGGGCCCGCGCAGTGGTGCGGACGCGCTCGAGCGGCTCGAGGCGTCCGTCGGCGAGCGCGAGAACGGGTTTGATGGTGAGTGCCGATCCCAGCCAGGCGGTGGCGGCGCCGATCCGGCCGCCCCGGCGCAGGAATTCCAGGGTGTCGACGTAGATGTAGATGGAGCTGTTGAGCGAACGGCGGGAGGCGACCCGGGCGACCGTCTCCACGGTGGCCCCGGCGGCGACGGCGGCGACGGCCGCCTGGACGCCGAACCCCAGGCCCATGCCGAGGGAGCGGGAGTCGACGACCTCCACGGTGAATCCGTCGGTCTTCACCTCGGACGCGGCCAGACGGGCGGCCTCGACCGTGCCGGAGATGTCGCCGGACAGATGTACCGAGACGACGGCGGAGAATCCGCGGGCCTGCAGGCGGCGGTAGGTGTCGACGAAGACCTGCGGGGACGGGCGGGAGGTCGTCACCGTTCTGTTCGCCCGCAGTGCCGACACCACGTCGTGCGCGTCGAACGTGATGTCGGTACCCGAACCGGTGTCCTCGGGGCGGGAGATGCCGCCGACGACGACCTGCAGGGGAACCACGGTGACGCCCAGGTCGGCCGACACGGCGGCCGGCAGATAGGCGGTGGAATCGGTGACGACGGCGACGGGACCGGCCATGAGCGCCGAGGCTAGCGCGGATGGACGGTCCCTGGGGCGCCGTCGGGCTCAGGCTTCAGGAACGGCCTCGGTCTCAGGAACCGCCTCTGTCCTCAGGATCGGCCGGGGGTGTGCTCTCCCGGAGATCGGGCGAGGGGACGTTGGCGAGTTCGTCGTCCTCCTCCTTGAGCCGGGCGGCGGCCCGGCGCTTCAGTGACCGGCGCAGCGAGAGGTCCTGGATGGCGCGCTCCAGCAGGCCCTCGAGTTCGTCGGCGTCCCAGGGCACCAGGGTGGCGATACCGGCGCTGACCCGTCCTTGCCAGATCTCACGCGGCAGTTTCACCTTCTCGGCGAGGTGCGAGCGGATCCGGCGTTCCATCTCCAGGGGGGAGGTGCCGGTGCCCGGGCCGATCATGACGAACTCGTCGCCGCCCCATCGCGCGACCACGTCGGTGGCCCGGGTGGCGGTCAGCAGGGCCTCGGCCACAGCCACGAGAACGGCGTCGCCATCCTTGATGCCGTGTTCCTCGTTGATCCCGCGCAGGGTGTCCACGTCCACGACCAGTGCGTGCACGGCGTGGCCCTGACGACGGGCCAGGTCGATCATCGGCCGGGCGACCAGTTCGAGGCCCTTGCGGTTGGCCACGCCGGTCAGCGAGTCCTTCACCGACTGCTCCATCACCTGACGATGTGCGTCCACCAGGGCCATGGCGGCGCTGGTGCGGGCGCGGCGTACCGCCGTGGCCAGGGCTCCGGCGGCGACGATGAGCAGCAGCATGTTCATCCAGCGGGCGGCGTCGTCGGCGGTGAAGCCACCGCGGACGACGGGGGTGATCACGCAGCCCACCCAGAGCGCTCCGCAGGCGGCCAGCACCGACCAGAACCAGTTGCGGGCGCTGACCACGCAGGCGGCGGCCGCGGCGAGGATCAGCTCGGCGGACGGCCAGTATTGCTCGATCAGGCCGGCCCGGGCGCAGGCGGCCGTCGCGGCGAGGATCGGGACGATCGCCGCCGCGGTCTCACGTCGCCAGCCGGGCAGGCGCCGGGTCGAGGCCATGAATCCGATCAGCAGGAAGATCACCGCCGCGGCCCCGTCGACAGCGATCAGGGCTCCGCGGTACTCGACCTCCATGACCAGGCCGAGCACCGAGCTGACGGCGTGGATGACGGCGAAGCCGAGGCAGAGACGCGGGAGGCCGAGGCTGGTGGCGTCGCCGGCTTTGGGAGCGAGGGAGGCAGGACTCACGGGAAGGGGATCGGCCGTATCGCCACGGCGCTTGAGCAGCCTGCTGGTCGTACGGTCCACAGCCGGTACGACCTGCGGTTCATCCACAGGCGGAGCCCGGCGTTCGGAAACTGTCGGACCCTCATGACAGGCTCCTTCCCGTGACGACGACACCTACGGCCACCCGCAACCCCGAGGTCCGCGCCCGTGCGGAGGAGTCGCTGCGCAATCTGGTCGGTTCGCCGCAGGCGCGACTGCACGACGACCAGTGGGTGGCGATCGAGGCGCTGGTGGTCGACCGGCGTCGTGCCCTCGTGGTGCAGCGGACCGGCTGGGGCAAGTCGGCGGTGTACTTCGTGGCCACCGCTCTGCTGCGGGCCGCCGGGTCCGGGCCGACCATCATCATCTCGCCGCTGTTGGCGCTCATGCGCAACCAGATCGCGGCCGCGGAGCGGGCCGGCATCCGGGCTGTCACGGTCAATTCCTCCAACCTGGACGAGTGGGCGCAGGTGTACCGGTCGATCGACGCCGGCGAGGTGGACGTTCTGCTCGTCTCCCCGGAGCGGCTCAACAACCCCGACTTCCGGGAGAAGGCGCTCCCCCGGCTGACGGCGGCCACCGGCCTCGTCGTGATCGACGAGGCGCACTGCGTCTCCGACTGGGGTCACGACTTCCGGCCGGACTACCGGCGCATCCGCACGCTGCTCGCCGAGCTCCCGGCCGGGGTTCCGGTCCTGGCCACGACGGCGACGGCGAACGAGCGGGTCACGGCCGACGTCGCGGAGCAGTTGTCGGTCACGGGCACGTCGACCCTGGACGACGTCCTGGTGCTGCGGGGCACTCTCGACCGCGACTCCCTGCACCTGGCCGTGGTCGAACTGCCGTCACCGGCGCAACGCCTGGCCTGGCTCGCGGAGAATCTGAAGACCCTGCCCGGGTCGGGCATCATCTACTGCCTCACGGTCGCCGCCACCGAACAGGTCGCCGAGCACCTGCGGGCAGCCGGTTACGAGGTCGCGGCCTACTCCGGGCAGACGGAAGAGGCGCAGCGTCGCACCGCGGAGACCGATCTGCTGGGCAACCGGGTCAAGGCACTCGTGGCCACCTCGGCGCTGGGCATGGGCTTCGACAAGCCCGACCTGGGGTTCGTCATCCACCTGGGCGCGCCGCCCTCGCCGATCGCGTACTACCAGCAGGTCGGGCGCGCCGGGCGTGGCCTGTCGCAGGCCACGGTGGTGCTGCTGCCGGGCCGGGAGGACCGGGACATCTGGAACTACTTCGCCGGTCTGGCGTTCCCGGCCGAGCACCAGGTGCGGGTCACCCTCGACGCCCTGGCCGGGCGGGACGGGGCGATGTCCACCCAGCTCCTGGAGACCCAGGTCGATCTGAGCCGTTCCCGGCTGGAGATGATGCTGAAGGTGCTCGATGTCGACGGCGCCGTGCAGCGGGTGCGCGGTGGATGGGTCAGCACCGGGCAGCCGTGGCAGTACGACGAGGATCGGTACGAGCGGGTGCGGGCCACCCGTCGGGCCGAGGAGCAGTCGATGCTCGACTACGTCAGCACGCGCGGGTGCCGGATGCAGTTCCTGCGGCGCACGCTGGACGACGACACGGCCGGTACGTGTGGTCGCTGCGACCGGTGCGGCGGGGTGCAGCTCGACGTGCAGGTGCAGGGTTCCGACGTGGAGACCGCCGGTGAGGTGCTGAGCCGCCCGGGCGTGACGGTGGACGCGCGCCGGCAGTGGCCGAACGGCATGGCCGAACTCGGCGTGCCGCTGAAGGGCCGCATCGCGCCGGCGGAGCAGGCCGAGCCCGGCCGGGCCGTCGCCGGGGTGACCGACCTCGGGTGGGGCGCCCAGTTGCGCGAGCTCTTCGATCCCGGAACGCCCGACGGTGAGGTGCCGGTGCCCCTGCGCCACGCGATCGTGGCGGTGCTCGACAGCTGGGAGCTTCCCCAGGCGCCGGAGTGCATCGTCGTGATCGAGTCGCTGTCCCGGCCGAAGCTCGTGCGGCACCTCGCGGAAGGTCTGTCCAAGTATCTGCGGCTACCCATGGCCGCGAGCCTGGTGCCGGATCCGGCGTCCACCCCCGGGGAGGGCGCGGCCAACTCGGCCCAGCGGGTGAAGGCCGTCGCCGACCGCTACCAGCTCAACCTGGAGAACGACGGCATCGACGGGCGCTCGGTCCTGCTGATCGACGACCGCACGGTCACCGGGTGGACCCTGACGGTCGCCGCACGCCAGCTCCGGCGGGCAGGAGCTACCGCGGTGTTCCCCGTCGTGCTCGCCACGAACTGATCCGTGTCCCGTCGGTGCCCGTCCTGACCGCCGGCGGGCATCGCCGGCGGCTGAGCCGATGAGACCCCGGGCGCCGGGCGAGGCAGAGTCAGCCTCCCTTTCGGGCACATCTGATCAGCGGTTGTTCCCGAGCCCGGCCGCGCCTGTCAGCGCTGATGAGTGCCGATGAGTGCCGATGAATCCCGATGAATCCCGAGCAGTCCCGAGCAGTCCCGATGAGTCCCGAGCAGCTCTGAGCAGCTCTGAGCCCAGAACCCCGGGAGAACAGACCGTGGCTCGGCCCCCGCCGGCCCCGGATGGAGCACCGCACGGAGCAACGCGTGGAGGGATACGCGTCGGCGAGGGCCGAGCCGTTCAAAGGATTCGTCGTCGAGATCGGCGACGGCGAATCAGCAACGCAGCAGCCGGTCAGACCAGGAGCACGATCTGCCGCCAGGACTCGTCCGTGAGCCGGTAGCAGGTGTTCCCGATGGCCAGGACGAGCGCCCCCAGGTGTACGGACCAGACAACGTGGTCGGCCTTGAGCGGAACAGCTCCCGAAGCACCCAGCCAGCCGGCGAACGACCGCCTCGACATGGCTGCTACCTCAACCAGTTCGTGCTTCAGATGCACACTTTCGCGCCGAACCTCGATCTCGGCGGGTGGCGCGGGCCAGCCCCGGCCGTTCACCAGGTCGATGCGGAACCGCCCGACCCACTCCACGGCCCCGGCCGCCGGCCCCGCCCCGGGCCACGGATCCAAAATTCTCGGGACACGCTCAGCGGCAACCAGATTCACGCCATGGACGGAACGTGTCGACTGCAGCGGAAGACCGCGAATCCCAGAAACATGCGCCCCAGGCGACGATCCAGGCACAGGTTTCACACCAGGATCAGAATCCCCTGAATTTTCCACCACCAAGCCTCTCTCACAGCTCCACGGCCCTGATGCGATCGGACCTCGACTCCCAGGCTTCTTGAGATGACGGCATCTAACTCCTTCGCCACCGAATTGACAACTATCAGAAGCCGTTTGCTGAAAAACTTACAGCAAATCACTACCGGCTAATCAAACTCACCAGTAGATGGTGTTCAATTGCCTGACAAGATGAATCAGATGGAAAGGTCGAGCGCCATGCCTGAACCTGCCGGGGCCATCGGAATCGCCTTGCTTCGCCGCCATATCGGTCGCCAGTTCGAACGACTCCGCATACAGGCCGGTCTCACACAAGACCAAGCTGCGGAACGGGTAGAACTGAGTAAATCCACACTCATCCGAATGGAGAACGGTACGGACGGCGTGAAGTTCCGCGACGTGCAGGTCCGGCACATGCTGGAGCAGTACCGGGCCCCGGAACCCGACCGCGAGGTACTCATGGCCCTCACGGCCGAGACCCGGCTCGGCCCGCGTAAATCCTGGTGGCACGACTACACCGAGACCTCGCTACCTCCGTGGTTCGCCATGTACGTCTCGCTGGAAGACTCGGCGGCGACGATCCAGTACTACGAGCAGGAGCTGGTTCCTGGCCTGTTGCAGACCAAGTCGTACGCCGAGCGGGTCATGCAGGTCCCGGCCGGGTTCGTCGGCGAGGCCGAGGCGGCGCGCCGCGTACAGGCCCGTCTGGCCCGGCAGTCGCTCCTCACCCGCCCGATGGCCCCACGTCTGGAGGTGGCGATGGGAGAGGCCGTGCTGCACCGGCTGCTGGGGATGGGCTCCGGCATCGCGGGCGAACAGCTCCGGCATCTGCTCGACGTCACCCAGCGCCTGAACGTGGAACTACGCGTCGTTCCCTGGTCTGCCGGAATGCACGGAGGCGTTGCCAGTGGGGGTTTCATTCTGTTGCATTTCCCTCGCGACCCGATCTCGGGTGAGCCGCTGGAACCACCAATGGCGTACTCTGACCTGCTGACTGGCGCTATGTATCTGACCAAATCCGCAGAGGTAGAAAGTTACCAACTGGTCTGGTCAGATGTCATGAAAAGTTCGCTGGATCCAGGCGCGAGTCGAATGCTCATCGCAACCTTCCTGGAAGGACTCGAAATTGACGGAGAACCTCACTCCCGAATGGTTCAAGAGCCGCCGCAGCGGTAACGGCAACGCGTGCGTCGAGGTGGCTACGAACCTGCTGCCCAGCACGGGGCAGATTCTCCTGCGCGACAGCAAGAACCCCGATGTCGCCCCGTTCGCCTTCACCCGGGCCGAATGGGAAGCGTTCGTCGGCGGAGCGAGAGACGGCGAGTTCGATATCTAGCTGCAGACCACTTCATCCGCAGAGCAGTCCCCGCTGAACCGGAGGCCGGCGAATCCTCCTAGCGGTATCGCCGGCCTCCGCATCCGAAGAATAAAAAGCTTCAAGAAACGAACTGCTGATTTCCCAGCACGCCCAGCAACTGTAACTTTTCGTAACCCTCCGAACCCGGTTGGGCAGTGAACACCAGCAACATCTGGGCCCGGTTGTCAGTGAAGAGTTTCTGGCAGTCCACCTCGATGTCGCCGAGTTCCGGATGCACGATCGTCTTGTGGTCGGTCTCCCGCACCCCGACCTCGTGCCGTACCCAGATCTCCACGAACTCCTCGCTGACGGCCGACAGCGCGCTCACCAGGTCGGCGGCCCGCCGGTCGCGCGAGAGCCCGGCGACCGCCCGCAGCGCCGCGACCTGAATCCGGCTCTGGTACTCGTGATCCCGTTCCGGATAGTGCCGGCGCTCGGCGGGATCGGTGAACCACCGGTACACGGCGGAGCGAGCGCTTCCGGTGTGCGCCACCTGGTCACCGATCAACGCGGTGGCCAGCCGGTTCTGCACCAGGGTCTCGCCCAGGTCGGACACGATCATGGCCGGGGTGTCGTCCAGCCGGTCGTACACGCGCATCAGCCCCGGTGCCACGTGGTCGGAGCGCATCACCCGGGTGGGCGCGTTGTGCCCGGTGATCCGGAACAGGTGATCACGCTCGTCCAGGGTCAGGCGCAGCGCCCGGGCGATCGACGCGATCATCTGTTCCGAGGGCTGCGGTCCACGGCGCTGCTCGAGCCGGGCGTAGTAGTCGGTCGACATCTGCGCGAGCGCGGCCACCTCCTCGCGCCGTAACCCGTGCGCCCGGCGACGGGTCCCGGCGGGCAGACCGACGTCCGCCGGTTGCAGGGCCTCCCGGCGCCGGCGCAGGAAGTCGGCCAGAGCATCACGATCCACGTCGTCCATCATCAGCCCTGTTCGGAGGGGCAGCCAGGGATCACCGATCCCCCTGTGCCGGATCCCGATGCTGGCTGATCCCGATGAAGGACGTCCGGGAGACTCCGGTCCATCGGTGACCGAAACGTTGGGTGACCCGAGAGACTCGTGCTGAGCCGCGTCGTCAAGGCACCTCAATGCCCCTCAATGCACCGTCTCGACCTCGGCGCGAGCCCGCTTACGCACCTCACCCGACAGCCGGTCGAGGTAGACCTTGCCGTTCAGGTGGTCGGTCTCGTGCTGCAGGCAGCGCGCGACCTCGTCCTCACCGGTGATCTCGATCGGCGCACCCGTCTCGTCCTGCCCCACGACGGTGGCGCGCACCGCGCGGGCGGTCGGGAAACTGTGCCCGGCGACGGAGAGACAGCCCTCCGGGGCCGTCACGGTCTCCTCGGAGAGCTCGGTGAGGCGCGGATTGGCCACGACGGCCACCACCCCATCGCAGTCCATGACGAAAAGCGAGTGTGAGAGCCCGATCTGATTGGCCGCCAGCCCTACCCCACGAGCCTCGTACATGCTCGCGAACATCAGCTCGACCGTCTGGGCCAGCGACGCGTCGAACACCGTGACCGGGTCGGCCTTGGTGCGCAGCACCGGGTCACCGAGCTGCCGGATCGGGGCGGGCACAGGAGTACGCGGGGTCTTGGCCACGAACCCAAATCTAGATCATGATCGCCGGTGCGGGGCCCGCCCGCAGGGCCGCGCGGTGGCCGTCGGCTCGACGCGCACCCCTGCCCTTTTGGGACGACAACCCGATGACCTGCATCATGACCCTGTGCCAGATGTCGAGATCAATGACGAGTACATCCCCCTGGGGACCTTCCTCAAGCTTGCCGGGGCCATCGGCAGCGGCGGTGACGCCAAGCTCATGATCGCCGCGGGTGACGTGGACGTGAACGGCGAGCCCGAGATCCGGCGCGGACGCAAGCTGCGCCCGGGCGACGTGGTCACCACGGCGGGCGGCACCTGGACCGTGGTGCCGGGCTGAGCCCTCTCAAGCCCCTCCCCGCCGGCGCCGATGACGGCTCGACGGGGAGGAGCAGGGCATGCGGACGAACGCCGATTCACCGATCCGCGTCACGATCACGTCCCTCTTCACGATCGCCCTGGTGGCGGCCGAGTTCGCCCTCCTGGTCGGCGTCTACCGGCGCACCGAACCGGTGCAGCGGCAGGAGCTCCTGCAGGCCCGGATGGAACAGCAGGTCACCGACACCATCGCCTTCTCGCAGGACGGCGTCGCACTGCTGCCTCGCACCTTCCGCGCCCTGGACGGCCTGGCCCGGGCGGGAGTGAGCCGGGAAGACCTGGCCGGCACCCGCAAGGCGGCCGAGGCCCTGGCTGCCTCGCCGACCGACCCCCAACGTCTGGTCACGCTCGCCGAACAGGCCCGGGCCCTCGGGCGGACCCTGACCGACCGGCACCAGGCCCTGGACCGGCAGGCCCAGATCATCTACGGGTCGCTACTGATCATCGTCTCGATCGGCTGGTTCGCCTGGTTCCGCCGGCTGGTGCAAAGACACCGGGCCCTGCAACAGGCGGTCACCGAGAAGGAGGCCGTCACCGCCGCCGAGCAACGGCTCCTGGCCCTGGTGCAGAACGGCACCGATGTGGTGACGGTGTTCGACCTGGACACCCGCACCAGCTACGTCAGTCCCTCGGCCACGGCAGTCCTCGGCGTGCCGGCGGAACAACTGATCGGCACCCGCCTGGCCGCCCTTCTGCAACCGGAGGACGTCAACCGTCTCGTGCACCTCCTGGCCACCCTGCGGGCGGGCGAGGACTCGGCGGTGAAACTCTGGATCCGCCATGCCGACGGCCGGCTGCTGGTGATCGAGGGCATGCTGGCGAACCTGCTGCACGAGGAGGTCGTGGGCGGGTTCGTGCTGACCTTCCGCGACGTCACCGAGCGGCAGGCACTGGAGGAACGCCTCACCCACCAGGCCTTTCACGACTCCCTGACCGGCCTGGCGAACCGGCAGCTGTTCGCCGACCGGCTCTCCCACGCGCTGGTGCGGCGTCCGTCCCAGCAACAACCCCGGCACCCCCTGGTGGTGCTCTTCATCGACCTGGACGACTTCAAGCACATCAACGACCGGCTCGGGCACGGCACCGGCGACAAGGTGCTCGAGGTGATCGGCCGGCGCATCCGCGGGGCGACCCGGGCGGGCGACACCGCGGCCCGCCTGGGCGGTGACGAGTTCGCGGTGCTCCTGGAGTACACCACCCTGGCCGAGGCCGAACCACTGGCCCAGCACCTGGTCGACCTGATCGCCGAGCCGATCGTCATCGACGGCTCCAGCCTGCTGGTGACCGCGAGCGTGGGCCTGGCCGAGGCCGTCCCCGGTGAGATCAGCAGCGAGGAGACCCTGCGCAACGCCGACGTGGCGATGTACTCGGCCAAGGACCGCGGCAAGAGCACCGTCGCGGCCTACGACTCGCACCTGCACGCCGAGGCCCTCGACCGGCTGGAACTACGCGCCGACCTGCAACGGGCGATCTTCGGCAACGAGCTGGTGCTGCACTACCAGCCCACCGTCGAGCTGGAGACCGGCAAGATCGTCGGCTTCGAGGCCCTGGTGCGCTGGCAGCACCCGGTGCGCGGCCTGCTCTCCCCCGCCGCGTTCGTGCCGATGGCCGAGGAGACCGGCCTGGTGGTGCAGCTGAACACCTGGGTCCTCTTCCAGGCCTGCCGGTTCGCAGCCGCCCTGCAGGGCGACTGGCGTCGTCCGGGCATGGCGGTGAACATCTCCGCCCAGCAACTGGTGCGGTCCGACTTCGTCGGGCAGGTCAACCGGGCCCTGGCCGAGTCCGGCCTGCCCGCCGACCGGCTCACCCTGGAGATCACCGAAAGTGTGGTGCTGCACGATCTTGAGGACGTCATCCCGCGGCTCTCGCAGTTGCGCTCACGAGGAGTGCGGGTCGCGGTCGACGACTTCGGAACCGGCTACAGCTCGCTGGCCTACCTGACCGAGCTGCCCATCGACGTGCTCAAGGTGGACAAGTCGTTCATCGACCGGGTGGCCTCGGACGCCCAGGGCGCCAGCGTCACCGAGGCGATCATCGCGATGAGCCACACCATGAACCTCTCCACCGTGGCCGAGGGGGTGGAGGTGGCCGAGCAGGCGGCCTGGCTGCGCCAGGTGCGCTGCCCGATCGGCCAGGGTTACTACTGGTCACGACCGGTGGACGAGGACGGCGTGCACGACCTGCTCGCCCGTCCGACGAACGAGCTGGGCGGCAGCGCCGACCTCGTCAGCTACCGGACCGTGGTGCCCTTCTAATACCTCTCCACCTGCGAGAACGGCACCGTGAGGAGCTGGCGCCGGACCTGCACGTGGTAGCGGGTGCGGCCGATCCGGACCACCTTGCCGGTGGTGCCCGCGTACTTGCCCGGGCAGATCAGGCGCACCCGGGTGCCGATCGGGAAGAGCGCGGCGTCGCGGCCGGTGACGGCCGGTTCCGGGATGGCGCCCCGGGCCGCGACCGCGGGCTCCGGCCGGCCCGGGCGCACCCGCTGCACCACCCAGCGCCGCTCGGCCACGTAACTCGGGTGCATCGGCACGACCTCGCCGTTACGCGTCCAGTCGAGCAGGGACGCCGGGTCGAAGGCCCGGGAGCACTCCCCGCACGACTGCACTCGCACCGGCTGCCGGTGCCGGGTGATCGAGTGCCCACGCGGGCAGGTACCCCGCCACGGCCCCGGGGGCCGGGGCGCGTCCTGCGGCAGGCAGCGGGTGCCCGAGCACCCGATGGCCCGGGCCTGGGCCTGCCAGATCTCGTCGTGCCCGTGGGCCGGGCCGACCAGTGCGTGCGCGATCTCGTGCAGCACCGTCTCGGTGACCTCGGCCCGGCTGTGCAGTTGCGCCAGCACCCGGCTGAGCCCGATCTCCCGTGGCTCGGCCCGGCAGATGCCGGCCCTGGTCTTGGCGTTGTCGAAGACGAGGCGCCAGTCGGACAGCCCGTGACGCCTCATGAGCCCGACTGCGAGCGCCCGCGCCTGGATGAGCTCCACCCTTGCCGCTCCCTCACCAAACGATCTGTAGGTGGAGATGAGAGTAGGCGCACCCACCGACAACTTGGGACCGCAGTGCCGGTTCTGTGGAAAAGTTCTTCCAGCGGCGAACATCACTGTCTGCTAGCACTTTTCAACCCCAGGCTACGAGTGCACAATGCACTGCGAATGCCTTGCGCTACGAAGCGTCCCGGGCCTGCCTGATCGCGGACCGAACCTGCCGGCGGTACTCGGCCCTGGCCTTGGGGTTGAGACTCAGTGCGCCCGCGTGGGCCGGGTCGGTGTCGTTGAAGTACCCCTCGTAGGCCAGGTTGTCCTGCTGCGATGTGAAGAAGCTGAACATCTTCTTCATGTAGTTGGCATTGTCACCACCGCCGTGCCCCTTCCAGGCATAACCCGGGTAGAGGCCCCACTCCGGCACGCTCAGTCGCTTGCCCTTACGCCGGGCGAAGGCCGCCCAGTACTTCAGGCCCTGGTTGCCGTTGAGCTGCTTGTCCCAGCCGGCCCGGGTGGTCACGGCCGGGTAGCCGTCGTAGGTGTCGATGCCGACGAAATCCACGTACTTCTTGCCCGGCCAGGCCTTCGTGGCATCGCTGAGGGCATCGCCGACGCCCCGGTTGACCGTCCAGTCCCAGCGCAACTTCGGGGCCTTCGCCTCGGCGGCGGTGAAGATGCGGCGCCAGCACTTCACGAACGCCTGCGGCCTGTAGGCCGCCCAGTCCACCCAGGTGCCGTTGAACTCCCAGGCGAGCCGGATCACCGTGCGCTGGGACATGCCCGAGTCGGCGGCGTTCTCACCGAACGCCTTCCAGTAGGTGTCGTAGCGGCCGGCGGCGCAGGCGGCCAGCGAGTAACCGCGGCCCTCCGGGAACGGCGCGCTGCTGATGACCAGTGTCTGCGGGGCGTTCTTCCAGGTCCGGTACAGCCACGCGGGGTTACTGACGGACTCCCAGTCGGTGCGGCCGGAGTACACCACGGCGACGTCGGAATCGACGCCGCGCTGCCGGCCGAACTCCGTCTGCGCGGAGGGCACGTAGTCGGGCATGAACGCGCCACTGGCCCAGGGCATCCCGGACTGGGTGGCCGGGATCCGGGGAGTGACGGCCGTGGCCGGCTCCACGCCGGTCAGGGTCGCGAGTATCACCCCCAGGCCGAGAGCAGGGATCACACCGAATGAGAGCCAGCGTCTGATTTTCACGACATCCCCGAGGACAGAGCGGCGGGCGAGTTACCGGACGTGACGGTAGCACTCCGCTGCGTGACTACTGGGGCGCCACTCAGAGCCGGGCGGCCGTCAGCACCATCAGCGCGTCCGACCAGATCAGTGGGGCCGGCCCGGCCGGTGCCCCGGTGCTGATGACCTTCTCCGGGACGGCACCGTAGGTGGTGCTGTGGTCACGGAGCCAGTTCATCCACCACTGCGCCGCACCGGTGTCTCCGATGGAGGCCGCGGTCAGGGCGAACAGCGAGGTCTGCGGGGTCCAGCTGATGCCGTCGTCGCGCCATCCCACCCCGGGGGCCAGGCCTCCGGCGGATCGTTCCATCTCCCGGCCGGCCCGGTTCCAGGCCCGCACCACCGAGGCGGTGGCCTTTCCGGTGAAGGGTGGCAGCAGGAACGCGACCGATGCGTCGGACACGTCACCACCCAGTTCGCGGGGGTACCCGTGCGCACCGAACTCACGGGTGATGCTCCGGCTCAGCCGCTGCTCCCGGGACTTCGTGGACTGCGCCGTGGTGCGGGCACCGAGCCTGGTCTGAAGGGTGGTCGCCGATCTCAGGCCCAGCGCGATCGGCGCGGCCGTGCCCAGGCTGAGGCGGTACATCGGCACCTCCCAGTAGTCCTGGGAGTGCGGGGGCAGCGCGTCGTCGGTGTCGGTCAGCCGCAGGGCGGCATCGGTAGAGGCGTCGATCATCGGACGCAGCACGGTCAGCGCGTTCTCGGCCTCCGGCGCCGGCAGCGACTGCACCAGCTGAAGGGTCGCCCACAACACCCAGCCGACCCCGTCCGACTGCTTGCCCCTCGCGTCCGGCACGCCGGTCTCGTCCGGTCGGTAGCGGGCCTCGAAGACCCCGTCCACGGGCTGCTGGCGCTGTAGGAACTCCAGCACGCGCAGTGCGTCGTCCGGATGCCCCGCGTCGATCAGAGCCACCGCCGCGAACGCGGCGTCCCGCGGCCAGACGTACCGCCAGGCGGCCGGCCAGGCGGCCAGGGAGGCACCGTTGTCCAGCAGCAGGGTGTGGATGTCGAGCAGCGCGGTCTCGACCATCTGCGCGTACGGCCCGTCGTCGCCCCCCGGGATCGTGCCCTCCTCGATCCACTGCCGCTGGCCCTCGGCCAGCGCTTCGGACCTCGCCGAACTCTGCGCCGTGACCGTGGTTCGGGTGAGAACGGCAGCCGAGTCCGGGGTCAGTACCCGGGTGCCGGGGTAGAACTCCACCACCGCCGGGTCGGTACCCGGCCTGATCGGGATGCGCTGCCCGTCCGGCCCGATCCCGACGACCTCGGTCAGAAGGGGCGTGGCAACGTTCTCCGAGCGTTCCCGCCGCTGTTCGATCCGGATCACGAGCGCTGTGATCGCGAGCATCACGACCACGATCGACACGATCCGCAGGACTCTTCTTCCCCCGGCCGAGGACGACGGTCGCCGCCCCTGGCCCACCACCTCGCCACGCTGGTCTTCCGGGGCAAGGTCGAGCAGGCTCACGCGCCCACTGTCCCCCATACGTATTCCATCGCACGCTCCGCCCCCGAGGTTGACACCGAAGCGTGACCACTAAGAAGGGGACCGAGGGGCGGATCAGGGCGCAACGGTTGCGACAAGACCCGCCCTTCGGTCCTTCGGGGGCGTTCGCACCAAACCGTCAGGAACGCGACTCCTGTACCTGTTCCTTGGCCTGCACTCCCTGGTCCCTCACCTGCTGACCGGCGGAGGTGGCCTCGTCCTTCACCGTCTGCGCGGCGTCGGTGGCGGTGGAACGCACGGAGCCGGCCGCTTCCTGGGCACTGCCCCGCAGGTTCTCACCGACCTCCTTGGCCACCTCGGTCACCGGGCCGGTGACGGTGGAGGCGTTCTCCTTCAGCTTCGTCACGGCCTTCTCCTCCTGCCGGGTGGCGGGAAGGAGCGAGCCCAGCAGCATGCCCGCGCCGAACGCGATCAGACCGGCGGCCAGCGGGTTGCCCTCGGTGCGGGCCTTGACCGCACCCGGGGCTCCGGCCACGGCCTGCTGGGACGAGGACGCGGCGTCGCTCACCGCCGACCTCGCGTCCCCCAGGGTCGACGACGTGCTCTGGCCGGTGCTCGTGGCAGTTCCCATGACCTTCTCCTTCGCGGTTCCGGCGGAACCCATCACCCGGTCCCGGGCCGAGCCCGCGGCGTCCTTCACCTTGTCCACCTGACGCTTGGCGACGTTGCCCGGCCGAACCGTCTCGGCGAGCGTGTTCACGTCGGTGCTGAGTTCCTGGCGGGTGTTCTCGATCCGCGCCCGGATCTCCTCCGGCGACTCCGCCGTCGTCGGTGACGTTGACGAATTGGTCTGCTGGCTCATCGGATGTTCCCCTCGTTGCCCTTGACCGCGTCCGGGATGCGCTTGACGCTGTCGGTCGTCCGGGGCAGCCCAGGAGCCGCCTTGATCTGGTTGCGGCCGAGAACGCCCAGCACAGCGGTGATCACGGCCAGGACGAGCGCCACCACCAGGGCGGACCAGCCGTGGCCGATCTGTTCGCCCAGTGACCACCAGATGGCGATCAGCAGGAACAGCACCGTGAAGTGCGCGGCAATGCCTGCCGCACCGAGCATTCCGGCGCCCTTGCCGGACTGCTTCGCCGACTGCCGCAGCTCCGCCTTGGCGAGCTCGACCTCCTGGCGCATCAGCGTGGACAGGTCGCGGGTGATGTCGCCGAGCAGGTCACCGATCGAGGGTGACCCGCCGGTCGGGGTGGGAGCCGGAACCCCGTGACCCGCGCTCACAGACGGCTCCCGGCAACGGTTTCCTCGTAGCGGGTGGTCTCCACGATCTCCGTGCCGTCGGTGCCGTCGGTGTCGTACCGCTCGTACGACGCGTAGGGCTCGGGCTGTACGTACTCGTTCACGGGTGCATCGGCACGGCCGGTCTTCCCGGACCCGGCGTCAGTTTTCGCGGACTCGTGGCGGGCCTCGCTGATCGCGCCCCGGGTCAGGCGCCCGGCGATCAGGCCCGCGCCTGCGGCAATCGCCAGGAACGTGCCGGGACGGCGCCGGGCGAAGTCGGTGACCTCGCCCAGCAGGGCGCCCGGGTCACGCTGGTCGAGCCAGCCGGCCACGTCACCGGCCCGGCCGGAGACCTCCCGCACCAGGTCGGAGGCGGTGCCCGAGTTCGCGCCGTCGGCCATCGACTCGAGTTCGGTGCTCAGCGAACGCACCCCCTCGGCCAGCCGCTGCTGCTGTGTGGACGCCTGCCCGCGCAGCTCCTCACGGGTCTGTGCGTACAGGTTCTTCGCCTGGTCAGCGGCTTCCGAGGCGACACCGGCGGCCTGCTCACCGGCCACACCGGCCACGTGCTGGCCGGCCTGCGCCGCACCGTGACCGACGTTGGCGGCCTGCTCCCGGGCGACATCCTCGGTGGAATCCGAACCGCCGGCGGAATCCTCGACATACGTTTCGGTGTAAGCAGTTTCGGCGTACTCCACGGGCGCGGTGGGGTCGTACACCGGCTCCGTGGGCGTGGTGGGGTTCTGGGCGCGCAGGGGCGCACCGAATTCGTCGGCCATAAGAGCCTCACAAAGGGAATTGGTGCGTGAAGAGCCGAGCGGCTGTCTGCACTCGCTCTGACCTTCGCACCGGCCGGGGATAGCGCAAGTGGACTTACCCCGCCGAAATACCCCGACCACCAAACAATCAGCCGCCGAGCGTGCCCGCCAGACGCCCGTGCATGGCCTCGCTGTGCGGATCGAGGCCCACGATCGTGACCTCCTTGCCCCGGGCACCGTACTTGGTGCGGATCGCGTCCATCGCGGCGACCGAGGAGGCGTCCCAGATGTGGGCCGTGGTCAGGTCGATGACCACGCGATCGGGGTCCTGGGTGTAGTCGAACTGGTGCACGATGTCGTTGCTGGAGGCGAAGAACAGCTGCCCGTGCACCTGGTAGGTCTTCACCGAGCGGTCCGGCGAGAGCTGCGAGGTGACGGTGACCAGGTGTGCCACCCGACGGGCGAACAGCACGCTGGCGGCCAGCACCCCGACGATCACGCCGTAGGCCAGATTGTTCGTGGCCACCGTGACGGCGACGGTCACGACCATCACCGAGGTCTCGCTGCGCGGCATCCGCCGGAGCGTGGCGGGGGCCACGCTGTGCCAGTCGAAGGTGGTGGCGGCGACCACGACCATCACCGCGACCAGCGCCACCATCGGCATCCGGGCCACCACCGGACCGAGCAGCAGAACCAGCGCCAGCAGCCAGGCCCCGGCCAGGAAGGTGCTGAGCCGGTGCCGCCCACCGCTCTTCACGTTGATCATGGTCTGGCCGATCATCGCGCAGCCGCCCATGCCCCCGAACAGGCCGGCGGCCAGGTTGGCCACGCCCAGCCCCCACGACTCCCGGGTCTTGTCCGAGCCGGTGTCGGTGAGGTCGTCGACCAGCTTGGCGGTCAGCAGCGTCTCGAGCAGACCGACCAGGGCCAGGCCGATCGCGTAGGGCAGGATCGTGCTCAGGGTCTGGAACGTCCACGGGATGTCGGGCAGACCCGGCATCGGCAGGCCGTCCGGCAGCGCCCCCTCATCGCCCACGGTCGGCACCTGCAGGCCGAACCCGATCGCGATCGCCGTCACCACGACGATCGAGACCAGTTGCGCCGGAACGGCGGTGAAGACCCGCGGCAGGAACACGATGATCAGGATCGACAGGGCCAGCAGCGGGTAGACCAGCCACGAGACGTCGAACAGGTGCCGCAGCTGGGCGCTGAAGATCAGGATGGCCAGGGCATTGACGAAGCCGATCATCACGCTGCGCGGGATGAACCGCATCAGCCGGGCCACGCCCAGCACCGCCAGCAGGAACTGGATCGTGCCGCCGAGCAACACCGCCGCGATCACGTACTGCAGCCCGAATTCCCGGGCCAGCGGCGCGATCACGAGGGCCACCGAGCCGGCCGCGGCAGTCACCATGCCCGGGCGGCCACCGGTGAAGGCGATCACGACAGCCATGACGAACGAGGTGAACAGGCCCACGCGCGGGTCCAGCCCGGCCACGATGGAGAACGAGATGACCTCGGGGATCAGCGCGAGCGCGGTGACCAGCCCGGCGAGGGCCTCCACCCGCAACACCCTCCCGGAACGCAGCCATGAGACATTGCTGAGAACGGCACTCACGGCCTTCCCTTTCCTTCAGAGCATCGAGACCCTAACGCTAGGGCAGATTTCGGGCATGGTGGACGCGGGTCACGACGAGGGCGCCCCGGTCACCGGGCGGAGCGCTCCGGGAGCGCAGAGTTCCGAGAGGCAGAGTTCCGAGAGGCAGAGTTCCGAGAAGCAGAGTTACGCAAGAACTGGGCCCACAGCGTGAGCGCCCCGATCACGTGCGCGGCCACCAGCCCGGTCGCCGCGCCCCGCACGCCGTTCAGGTTCGCGCCGACGATCCCCAGGACGAGCAGCAGCGCAGCCCTGATCAGCCAGGCGCGACGCAGAGCCTCCAGCCGGCCCAGGGCCCGCAGGGCCAGCACCGGCCCGGCACCCAGACCCACCATGACCACGCCGATCACGGCCGGTTCGAGCACCTCGCTGGCGCCGTCCCAGCTCTGGCCGGACAGGTGCAGGCCGAGCCACTCGGGCACGGCGGTCAGCGCCGCGCCCCACAGCCCGGCGATCAGGCCCAGCCCCAGCCCGGCCAGCAGCGCCGGGCGCATCAGGCTCTGCTCCCGCTCGGCCCGGGTGGCGAACGACGCCCGCAGCAGGGCGGAGGTGCCGCTGATCGCCAGATAAGCCGGCACCAGGAACATCTGCGCGGCCCAGAGCGCACCGATCGCGGCGATCCCGACCACGCCACCGATCAGGCAGTAGGCCAGGTAGAGCGAGCCCAGGCCGAGCAGGTAGTCGATACTCAACCGCACGGTCAGATGCCGGTTCAGGGCGAACCACAGCGGCACCTCGCGCAGCGTGGGGGTGAGCCGGGCCAGCAGACAGCCCACCCCGGCGCTCAGCAGGGCGACGGCACCCCAGCCCGCGGTGATACCGACCATCGAGTGGTGTCCGGCGCCGATCAGCAGCCCGACCACGGCGAACTGCACGGCTGCGCCGGACAGCCCGAGCACCAGCGCCGGCCGGGGACGGCCCGCGGCGATGAAGACGAGACGGAAGCAGTCCTGCACGAGGAGCCCGGGCAGGGCCAGGCCGACGGCGAACACGGCCGTCCGGATCGGCCGGCCCGGCAGCACGGCGGAGACCAGGCAGCAGAACGTACCCGCGGCCAGGCCCAGGGCCACGGCCGCTCCGGTCGCGTTCCGCGCGGCCTGCCGGCGCACGCTCGGTACCGCGTCCCCGAACTGGATCAGGAAGACGTCACTGACCATGGCCCGGGTGATGCCGAGGGCGAACCCGGCCAGCAGCACCACCACGCCGAAGACGCCGAAGGCGTGCGCCTCGACGGAACGGGCGACCACGAACGACAGCCCGACCACCGTAAGACTGGAAAGCACCTGGTCGGCGACCCGCCACCGGATCCGCGAACGGAGCGACGGCTGCCCCGGCCCCACCGGGGGCACCGTCCCCGCACCCACGACCTGCGTCACGCACCCACCCCAGCTGCCGAAGAACCCTTACGTAGCGAGAGGGTAGACGGTCACGACTGAGAGCGAGCTGACATTCGCGAAGGAGGCCGACCGATCACCCGTTCAGACCCGGGTGCGATCCCTTTTCGCGCGAGGATCCGTGCCGTGCCGGGACGGCGTGCGGCGGTACTGCACGACGCGCCGGCCGATGCCGAAGGCGAGCAGGCCGAGGATGACCGCGTAGAGAATGTAGTCGAGGTACTGCGCGTACGACTCGACCTTCTCGTACTGCGTGCCGAGCGCCATGCCGGCGCCGATCAGGATGCCGTTCCAGATGCTGGTACCGAGCAGGGTCCAGCCGGTGAACTTCCACAGCGACATGCCCGCAGCCCCCGCGGGCAGCGAGATCAGGCTGCGCACGCCGGGCACGAAACGGCCGGTGAACACCGCCACGGAGTCGTACTTGCTGAACCAGTCGGCCGAGGCGTAGACATCGCCCGGATCGACGAGGGGAATCTTCGCCGCGAGCCGGGCGGCCCGCTCCAGGCCGATCTTGGCCCCGAGCCAGTAGAGCACCAGCGAACCGAGCACCGACCCGAGCGTGGCCAGGACGAACACCGCCGCCAGGCCGAGTTCACCGACCTGCACCTGGTACCCGGCCAGAGGCAGCACGATCTCGCTCGGGATGGGCGGGAACACCACCTCGAGGAAGCTGAGGGCTCCCACCCCGATCGCGCCGAGTTCAGCGGTCAGGTCGAGCACCCAGCCGGTCAGTCCCCCGATCTCCGAAGAGTCGGTGGTGCCGGAGGTGGCTTCACGGGCTGTCATCGGTGGCAGAGCGAGGGCAGTCACACAGCATTCGACTGCCCGCGATGCCTGCCGAGTTCCCGATCAGGCCGTTTCGTGGCGTGGGTCACGTCCGGCAGTGTCATGGATGCCAGGGCCGCCAGAGCTGCCAGGGATGCCAGGGCTGCCAGAGACAGGTCAGACGAGTGGGTCGCTCGTCCACTCGATCTCCCCGTTCACCTCCGTGACCGTGGGGCGCAACCCGATGGCCCGGGCGACGCCCTTGGACGCCCGGTGCCGCGGATGGATGTGCGCGGTGAACCGCTGCACGTCGTTCCCCCGCAACCAGATCATCATCTCCGCCGCCGCCTCGCGGGCGAACCCGTGGCCCTGCGCGTCGAAGGCGAGCACCCAGGCCAGTTCGGCCTGCATGTCACCGTTGCGGGCCCGGCCGATCGTGGCCTGCACCGTGCCGACGAGCCGCCCCGTGCGGTGCCGGATCATCCAGTTCAGCCAGCCCTGGTTCCCGTCCGGCGACTGCCCCAGCGCCTGCCGGCGGAACCGCTCCCGCAGTTCGTCGAGCGAGTCCGGCGACCCTCCGGTGAAGGCGTGGATGCGCTCGTCACTCAGCCAGGGATACGCCTCTTCGACGTGATCCAGCCGGATCGGCTCCAGATCCAGTCGCGGGCTCTTGAGATACGTGGCCACCGGCCATGACAGCTGAGTTCCCATTTCCGTCCCCCCAGACGTCTTGCACCTGAGCCAACACCATGTCGTGCCCCAACCTCTTCCGCAGGTCTTGTCATCCCCATGGGCGAACGAGAGACGGCTCGGTGCCCGAGCGCCTGCCCTCCTGGACGGAGACCTGCATGCCCACGCCCGGCCAGGAACCGAACGCCCAGGACAGTGCCCGGTCCCAGGCCTGCTTCGACAAGATCACGGCCCTGGGCTACCACCAGCGCATCAGTTACCACCCCAACAGCGCTTTCTGGACCCTGCAGTGGCGCGAGACCGGCCTGATGCTGGCGGCCGCGGCCCTGCTGAGCGCTCTCGCCTTCTGGAGGATCCGCCAAGACGTCTAGATCAGAAACAGGCTCTAGGGTGCGGTCATGGCACAAGGATTCTGGGCAACCGTGGCGCGTCTACTCGGGCTGGGGCAAACCGGCCGGACCGATCAGTCCGATCAGACCGGACAGGCCAGGCAGAAGGCCCCCGGGCGGATCACCACCCGCACCCGGGGGCCCAAGCCGCCGAGGCCGACCGCCCCGAAGCAGGCCGCCCCCAAACCGGCACCGCCGAAGCCGCGCCAGGAAGAACGTCCTCCAGCAGACAACGCCACCGCTGATTACGCGGGTGACTTCGAGGGCAAGGCCAAGCTGGCCTACGCCCCGGTGAACGACGGGAACCCGGACCCGGGCGAAGTGGTCTGGGCCTGGGTTCCCTTCGAGGAAGACCATTCGCAGGGCAAGGACCGGCCCGTGCTGGTCATCGCCGAGCACCGGGGCAAGGTGCTGGGGCTCATGCTGACGAGCAAGGACCACGACCGGGACGCGGCCCAGGAGGCCCGGTACGGGCGGGCCTGGATGGATATCGGCACCGGGGCCTGGGACCGCCAGAACCGGCCCAGCGAGGTGCGCCTGGACCGGGTGCTGCAACTGGACCCGAAGGTGGTGCGCCGCGAGGGCGCGGCCCTGGGCCAGTCGCTGTACGAGGAGATCGCCGCTGCCGTGCGCGAGACCAAGGGCTGGTAGGCCCTCTCAGCCACGGGGTGACGGAACCACGCGCCAGGCCACCACTCCCGCCAGCACGAGCAGCACCGCCGCGATCCACGAAGTGGTCTGCATCGCCTCGGCGAAGGCTTCCCGGGCCGCACCGAGCATCTCCCCGCCACCCAGCACCTGGGTGGCGCGGGCCAGGGAGTCCGACACCGCGTCCCCCGCGGTGCCGGACAATCCCGAAAGACTGGGCAGATGGCTGCGGTACAGCACTCCCTGCAGGCTGCCGAGCACCGCGATGCCGACGGCGACACCCATCTCGTACGACATCTCGGAGATCGCCGAGGCTGCTCCCGCCCGCTCGTGCGGCACCGATCCGAGCACGGCGTCGGTGGCCGCGGTGAACACGATGCCCACCCCCAGGCCGATCACCACCAGGCCGATCGCCAGACCGCCGTATCCCTGGGCGGTCTCGAAGTGCGCCAGCACGGCGAACCCGAGAGCCGAGACCAGCAGCGACAGCCCGAGCGTCCGCCCGACCCCGAGCCGGGTGATCATCGGCACCGCGATCACCACCACCAGGATCGACGCCACGGTCAGCGGCATCTCGCGCAGCCCGGCCTGGAACGGCGAATAGCCGTGCACCAGCTGCAGATACTGCGAGAAGAAGTACAGCAGGCCGCTGAACGCGAAGATCGCGATGAACGACGACAGCACCGTGCCCGCAAAGGCCGGGCGACGGAACAGGGTGACGTCAACCAGCGGATCCTTCAGGGTTCGCTGCCGCTGCACGAAGATCACCCCGAAGGCCAGGCCGGCCAGCGCGGCGCCCGCCCCGAACCCGTCGGGCCCTTCGTGCGCGGTGTGCTTCACGGCCCAGATCAGCGGCACGATCGCGATCACCGACAGCACCGAACTCAGCAGGTCGAAGCGGCCGGGTTCCGGGTTGCACGACTCCGGCACCAGCCGCCAGACCGTCGCCACCATCAGCGCCATGATCGGCAGATTGATCACGAACACCGATCCCCACCAGAAGTGCTCCAGCAGAACACCACCCACGAGCGGGCCGAGCGCCGCCCCGCCGGCGCCACCGGTCGACCAGATCGCCACGGCCTTCGTGCGCTGCCGGTCGTCGGGAAACAGGTTCCGCACGATCGACAGCGTCGAGGGCATCAGCGTCGCGCCCGCCACCCCGAGCAGCACGCGGGCCGCGATCAGCCACCCGGGCCCCGGCGCGAAGGCCGCCGTCAGCGACACCAGCCCGAATGCGGTTCCACCGATGAGCAGCAGGCGCCGGCGTCCGATCCGGTCAGCCAGCGTGCCCATGCTGATCAGCAGACCGGCCAGGGCGAAGGAGTAGGAGTCACCGATCCACAGCAACTGGTTGGCGGACGCGTCGAGGTCGACGGTCAGAGAGGGAACGGCGAGCGCGAGAACGGTGCCGTCCACGGCGAGCAGGGTCACGGCGAGGGTCAGGGGGACGAGGGCGGCCCACTCGCGGGGCCCGGCCAGCCGGGGTGGCTGTACGAGGGTGGTACTCATGCCGACAGGTTACGGACCATCTGGTCGGTTAAGCAAACCATTTGGTCGGCTATTAGGCTGTGCGGGTCGGACCGAGGCCCGACAGGGACCAGACAAGGACCAGACCGAGGTCCGACCGATTCAACCGATTCAACCGATTCAGGTGGAGGTCAGGTGGCGGAGCGCGATCCGGCGAAGACCCGGCGCACGGTGCTCGACGCAGCGGCCCGGGTGGTGGCTGAGCGCGGCGCGGGGGTCAGCATCGACGCGATCGCCCGGGAGGCCGGGGTATCCAAGGGCGGGTTGCTGCATCACTTCCATTCGCGGGACGAGCTGATCCGGGCCCTGGCCGACGACATGCTGGAGGCCTTCTTCGTCGCCGTGCAGGCCGCCGCCGATCCGGCCGACCGCGCCGAGGGCCGCCTGATGCGGGGCTACATCCGGGCCTCGTTCGACGTCCTGCTCGAGGAATCGTCGCCGGCCGAACACGTGGCCCTGGTCTCCGCGGTGTTCAAGGCGCCCGGCGTGGCCGATCTCATGCGCAAGGACAAGGCCCGCTGGGAAGCGTATTTCGCCGACGACGGCCTCGACCCCCAACGTCTGCTGGTGATCCTGCGAGCCGCCGACGGGGCCGCGATCGCCGGCCTCTACGAGGGCGGCCACTCCCACGAAGACCTGGAACACATCCGCGAGATCCTGATGAACCTGACGAGATCCCCGGGCCCGCTGCACTGAGCCAGAACTCCGCCCCGCCGTCTCAGCCCTGATGCCTACGACCCTGGGCTGACGACGTGCCCACCGTCTCTGCGCGAGCATGAACCATCGGTAAGGGGATGGTGAAATGACTCTGCTCGAGAGCGCTTTGGAAGCCAGTGCACTGCTCTGCCTGCTGGCGGTGCTGTCGCCGGAACGAGTGCGCCGGGCGACCGCGGCCGGCACCGGCGCGCTGCTGCTGGCCCTGACCACGGCCGCGCTGGCCGCCGAGGGACTGCGCTGGCAGTTCACCGGGGTGATCGGGGCCGGGCTGATCGCGGTGGCGCTGGCCGGGTTCCGGGTGGCGACGCAGCGCCCCCGCACGAAGAGGGGCCACGTGGCCCTCGGCCTGGTCCTGACCATGGGCTTCGCCAGCCTTCTGGGCGGCGCGGCCGCGATCTGGGGTTTCCGGCCGCTCGATCTGCCCGATCCGCAGGGGCAGTACGCCGTCGGCACCCGCACCGCCTACTGGACCGATCCGACGAGGGACGAGCCCGCCACGACGGCGTCGGACCGGCGGCGGGTCACGGCGCAGATCTGGTACCCGACCACCGGGTCCGGACCGCAGGCCCCGTATCTGGGCCGGCAGCCGCAGCTCGTCGCCGAAGGGCTGGGGCGTTCGTTCGGGGTGCCGGCGTTCCTGTTCGGCGAGGCGGCGGACGGACACGGTCATTCCACGGAGAACGCCCCGCTCCCCGCAACGAGCGAGACGTACGGGATCGTTCTGTTCTCCCCCGGGCTGCTCAGCGTGCGCACCCAGAACACGGCCTGGGCCGAGTACCTCGCGGCGCGGGGCTATGTGGTGGTGGCGCTGGACCACCCGTACGACTCGGCGGTCACCTTCACGCAGGACGGCCGGCCTCTCTGGTCGAAGGTGCGGGCCACCGGCGACGACACGCACGACAACCGCGACGCCGACCATCTCACCGCGATCCGGGCCCAGGACCTGAGCTTCGCCCTCGACCGGATCGAGGCCGACGCGTTCTTCCGTCGCCGCCTCGACACCGGGCGGGTGGCCGTGACCGGGCACTCGGTGGGTGGAGCCGCGGCGCTGCAGGCGGCGGCCCAGGACAGCCGGTTCCGCGCCGCCATCGACATCGACGGCCTGCCCCGGGGCGGCGCCCGTCCCCGGCAGCCCGTGCTGGCCCTGGTGGCGGGCGACCAGCAGGACAATGCCGCCTACCAGCAGGCGCTCGCCCAGGTACTGGCGGAGAACCCCCTCAGCCGCCGCATCACGGTGAAGAACACCAAGCACCTCAGCTTCACCGATGCCCCGTTCTTCCTGCCCGACCTGCCGGTGCTGTTCGGCCCGGCGGACCGGGAGCAGGCCTACACCGCCATGACCGGTGCGACACAGACCTTTCTGGAGGAGGTTTCCGGAAAGACCTCACTTGAACCTCATCGCGGGTTTCTCCACCAGGTTCCAGGAGAGCGCGGCCATCCCCGCAGCCAGCGCCACGGTGAGCAGGACGAACGGCACGTGCGTGTACTGCCGTACCCCGAAACCCACCAGCAGCTGGGCGATGGGCCAGTGCCAGACGTACATCCCGTACGACAGGTCCCATCGGGGCTCCCACGGCGCGGGCAGACGCACCATCGCGTAGAGGCACAGGTAGGCGAAGGCCGGGCCGCCGACCCCCCGCCAGTCGTTCATCACCAGCAGGCTGGCCACGACGACGGCGAGGCCGGCCAGAGCTGTCCAGCGGTTGACCGGAATCCGGTCGGCGAAGAGGAAACCGGCCGCACCGAGCAGGAACACGAACGAGAAGCGCAGCATGTACGACGAGCCCAGCGGGTTGATGCCGACCTCACTGGCGAGGGTCAGCCCTCCGAGCACGACGATCAGGGCGAGCACCACCCACGGCCGCCGGCGCAGTACGCCGATCACGCCGAGGCCCGCGACCAGCAGATAGCAGACGGCCTCGTAGAACAGCGTCCACAGCGAACCATTGATCACGTCTGGATTACCACCGTCACCGGGCAGGCCGCTGATGCCGAACTGGCGCATGAGCAGGGCGGAGTTCTGCACGAGGTAACCGAAGGAGGAGTCGGGGCCGCTGAAGACCGTGGTGGCACCGCGGCCGGCCAGGACGGCCATCAGCGGTGCCACCACGAACGCCGAGAGCAGCATGACCGCCCAGAATCCGGGCAGGATGCGCAGCGCCCGGTGCCGCAGATAGCGCGGCACCGACAGGCGCAGCAAGCTGCGGGTGACGAGAAATCCACTGAGCACGAAGAACGCGTCCACACACAGCGCGCCCACCTCGGTGACACCGATCCGCGGCTGGTGCCCGAACCCCAGGAACATCGCGTGGACCACCGCCACGATGGTCGCCAGCGCGAGTCTCATGACGTTGAGCGCGTTGTTCCGGGGGTCGAACGCCGAGGCCAGGGTGTCGGGCGACGGGGCGGAGCAGTGCCTACCCGCACCCGCCCTGCTGATGGTGCCGGTGGTTCCGGTGGTCAGGGTCACGCTTCCTCGTCTCGTCGTCGCTGGTCCGACGTCGAGGAAACCTAACCTTACGTAAGGGGAGAGGTTGCTGAGAGAGATCAGCCAACTTCAGCTTGCCATCCCCGAGCTCTGTGCCATTCCAGAACTCTGTGCCATGTCGACCAGCTGACGCGCCTCGTCCAGCACCGAGCGGACATGCTCACGACGACCCTCGGTCACGGGGGTCATCGGCTCGCTCAGGGCATCGCTGGCGATGATGCCCTGAGCGACGAGCGCCGACTTGAGCGCACCGATCGCCGTGCTGTTGGGGCCCCGCTCGACCTCGGTGGGCACGTACACCTGCACGAGAATGTTCAGGACCCGCAGGATGCGGGAGAGGTCGGCGCGCCGGTCGTCGGCGTGCGCGGCCATCGCCGCGACGAAGTAGTCGGCGGCAATGTTGGACAGACCGGTGACGGCACCGTTCGCGCCGATGTCGAGGGCACAGTCGAGCAGGGTGTCGGAGCCGGTGAAGATGAGCTTCTTGTCCACGTTCGGCACCTCCACCGTGACCCGGCGCAGGTTGGTGAGGTCGAGCGAACTGTCTTTGATGCCGACGATGAGATCTTCGGCGAGCAGCTCGATCATGTTGTGCGCGGTCAGCGCGTAACCCGTGTTGCTGGGCATGTTGTAAGCGAGAACCGGTACTGGAGAATGATTTGCGACGAGCTCGAAGTGCCGCAGGATTTCCGGCTCGCTGACGTTGGCATAGAACGGCCCGGTGACGACGATGCCGTCGACCCGCTCGGACACCAGGCGGTCGATGCCCTCGAGCACGCGTGGCGTCGTGGGCTCCACGATGCCGACGAGCAGCGGTTCGGGGCCCTTCTCGGCGGCCAGGGTCTCCACGACCGTGGTCGATTGACTGGGTGTGAGGTAGTGCCCCTCGCCCATCGTGCCGAGCGCGAAGATGCCACTCACTCCCTGCCCGATCAGGTGAGTTCTCAGGCTGCGCAAGGAATCGAGGTCGAGACGCCGGTCCGGCGTCAAGGGGGTGCAGATCGGTGGGATGACCCCGCCGATCGCACCGAAGAGGGCCGATGTGTCGCTACTGTCCGCCACCATGATCGTTTGATCCGATCTTCTGTTGTCGCCTGTGCAGATTTATGCTGATTCATGCAGGTTCACGACGGGCATGCGGCATCGAGCAACGCCCGCGTTGTACTGATCGCGCGCCAAAGACGGCTTGCTAGATGCATCGGCACGCGGGCATGGAAAGCCCAGAACATCGACAGTGATTTCACGCCACTGCGTACGTGGCGTCGGGCCACCGGCATGGGAGGCGGCCGGCTCCGGCGGATCGCGCCAGACCTAGCTGAACTTTCCTCCCACGTCGCGCCATGTTAACCCGTTCGGGCCTGCGGTGCAGTCATAAACGGGCACTTATCTGCTCTATGGCTGCACCGGAACGCCTTTCGATATTCTCAACTCCGCGCTCCGGAGCGGGCGGGCAGAGCCACCGAGAGCCACCGAGAGCTGCCAAGAGCCGCCAAGAGCCACCGCCGTGAATCCGACCGTCCACCAGAAGGCCTACTGGTCGGCCATCTGATCGACAGCCGGGTCCGATCCTGCCGACAGCATCCTCGACAACACCACGGCGGCCACGGCAGTGCCGAAAGACCCACCGATCTGCTGACCCACCCGGGTGATCAGCCGATCAGGCGGACCAGTCCCGAACCGGTCACCTCGTAACTCGCCGCCAATCCGCACCGTCCCGTTCCCTGAGCCTCCCCGATCAGCCAGGTGACCTGCGTCCCCACGTTCACCTCGACCACCAGGGGCCGCAGAATCTCCGGAAACCGTGTATCCCGTAACGACTCCGGCGCCGGCACCCGCACGCTGATGTGGGGCACCCCCTCGGGCAGGACGACAGGTTCGCGGGCGACCGTCACGATCAGGCAGCCAGACAGCCCAGACAGCCCAGACACCCCTGACACCTGAGTCGCCGGGACCCAGATCTGCGCCGGATCGGGCCGGCAGAGCACCACGACGTCGGGTGCGTAGAACCGCAGCAGATCCTGCGCCGTGCGGGGATCGTCGGGCACGTCACAGGGGACGAACCTCGGCCCCAGCCGGTCGGACGAGCGCCCGGCCCCGATGACCAGGGCCCCCGCGTCTACCAGCGCTTCCGCGACGGCACGGCCGAATCCCCTGGTCACGCCGGTGACCAGAACCGTGATGCCCTCCAGCCTCGTACCCCTCACACCATCAGGACGAGGGCAGAGGACAGAACTCATCGCCCGCACCTTCCTGACCGGCCAGTAAGCTGGGGTGGAGTGTGCTCAGACGGCCAGAGCAGGCCGTCTGTCGATCGTTCGGGAGCAATGATGACCCTCGTCGCCGGTGTGGATTCGTCCACCCAGTCCTGCAAGATCGTGATTCGGGATGCCGACACCGGAGAGCTCGTGCGCTCCGGTCGCGCACGGCATCCCGACGGCACCGAAGTACACCCCCGAGCCTGGTGGGAAGCCCTGCAGACGGCGGTCGGCGATGCGGGCGGCCTGCACGACGTGGCCGCGCTGTCGGTGGGTGGCCAGCAGCACGGCATGATCGCCCTCGACTCCTCGGGCGAGGTGGTGCGGGACGCCCTGCTGTGGAACGACACGCGTTCGGCCGGTGCCGCCACCGACCTGATCGGTGAGCTCGACGAGCAGCAGTGGGCCGACGCGATCGGCTCGGTCCCGGTGGCCTCGCTGACCGTGACCAAGCTGCGCTGGCTGCGTGACGCGGAACCGGCGAACGCCACGCGGACCCACGCGGTGGCCCTGCCTCACGACTGGCTGACCTGGCAACTCGCCGGTGGTTTCGCCGGATCGGGGTTCGAGGGCCTGGTCACCGACCGGTCGGACGCATCAGGCACCGGTTACTGGTCGCCCGCCTCCGAGGGCTACCGCAGCGATCTGCTGGAGCGCGCACTCGGTCATGAAGCCACCTTGCCTCGGGTCCTCGGACCACGCGAACGGGCAGGAACGGGCACGGCCGGGTTCTTCGGTGGGTCTTCGCCCATCCTCGGGCCGGGTGCGGGCGACAACGCGGCGGCCGCTCTGGCCCTGGCGCTGAAGCCCGGTGACGTCGCGGTGTCGATCGGCACCTCGGGCGTGGTCTCGGCGATCGCCGGTTCACCGACCGCCGACGGCTCCGGCCTGGTCACCGGCTTCGCCGACGCGACCGGCCGTTACCTGCCCCTGGCCTGCACCCTGAATGCGGCGCGGGTGCTCGACTGGGCGGCGAACCTGCTCGGTGTCGACCACACGGGCCTGGCCAAGCTCGCCCTGCAGGCCCCGTCGGGGGCCGAAGGACTGGTTCTGGTGCCCTATTTCGAGGGCGAGCGCACGCCGAACCGGCCGCGCTCCACGGCGTCGCTGCACGGTATGCGGCTGTCCAACACCACGCCGGCGCACATCGCCCGGGCCGCGGTCGAGGCGCTGCTGTGCTCCCTGGCCGACGGCATCGACGCCCTGCGCGCCGCGGGCGTTCCGGTGCAGCGGGCGTTCCTCATCGGTGGGGCGGCCCAGTCCGAGGCGGTGCAGCTGCTGGCCCCGGGCATCCTGGGTCTGGACGTCCTGGTGCCGACCCCGGGTGAGTACGTGGCCGACGGGGCCGCCCGCCAGGCGGCCTGGGTGCTGTCCGGCTCGCAGGCCCAGCCGCAGTGGTCGGCCTCCGGCCGGCCGAAGGTCTTGGCGGCCGACCAGCTCACCCCGCAGGTGCGCGAGCAGTACGCCGAGGTCAGGGACCTGACAGCGGAGCGGTGACCTGAAGAAGCGCCCGGCCGGTGGCCGGGCGCTTCTCAGGACGCAGTGCTGGGCGCAGTGCTAGGCGCTCTTGTTCAGGATGCTCAGGAACTCCCTGGCCCCGACCTCGTGGATCAGCGCCAGCTGGGCCGTGTAGACCTCGGCGAAGCGCGGGTCGTCGGCCAGGTCACCGAACCAGCGGGTGGAGCGGGCCAGGGCCAGCGGGTCGTCCTTCTGCTGGGCGCCCCGGGCGAGCACCTCGTCCTTCTCCACGTCGACGACCGTGATCGGCTGCCCCTGCTCGTCGATCGCCTCGGCGTAGCGCGCCCAGGTCACGGCGATCGCGATGGCCCGGGTGCTGACCAGGCCATTCGCCAGGTTGGCGCGGATCACCGGCACCACGAACTTGGGGATGCGGTCGGAGGCGTAGGACGCCAGCCGGGCGATCGTGTCGCGCACCTCCGGATTGGCGAAGCGCTCGATCAGGGTGTCGCAGTACTCGTCGACGTCGATGCCCTCGACCGGGGCCAGCGTGAGCCGGGCCTCGTGGTTCCAGTAGTCCCGCAGGAACTGCACGAACAACGGGTCGGACGAGGGCTCGTGGGCGTAGGTGTACCCGCACAGGTGCCCGGCGTAGGCGATGGCCTGGTGCCCGGCGTTGAGCAGACGCAGCTTCATCAGCTCGTACGGCTCGACATCGGCGACCATCTGCACGCCGGCCTCCTCGAACGGAGGCCGGACCCCGGACTGGAACGAGTCCTGCAGCACCCACTGGGTGAACGGCTCGCAGGCCACCGGCCAGGCGTCGTCGATACCGAAGACGTCCGACACCGCCTCGATCACGTCGGGCGTGGTGACCGGCGTGATCCGGTCGACCATGGCGTTCGGGAAGAGCACCTCGGTGCGGATGTACTGCGCCAGGTCCGGATCGACCAGACCGGCGAACGCGGCGATGGACGAGCGGGCCACGTCACCGTTGGACTGGATGTTGTCGCACGACATCACCGTGAACGGCTCGATGCCGCGCTCACGCCGGATCTGCAGGGCCTGCGCGACCCAGGCGTACATCGTGACCGGCACCTTCCCCTCCGCGAGGCCGGCGACGTCCGCAGTGATCACCGGGTTGTCCACGTCGAACGCACCGGTGGTGTTGTCGATGTTGTAGCCGCCCTCGGTCACCGTCAGCGAGACGATGCGCGTCGAGGGCGCGGTCAGCACATCGAGCACCCGCTGTGGTTCGTCCGGGGCGTAGGCGTAGTCGACGATCGACCCGATCACCCGGGCATCCAGGTTGCCGTGCCCGTCCTTGAGCATCAGCGTGTAGAGGTGGTCCTGCTTCGACAGCGCATCGGCCATGGCCTTGTCGGGCGGCATCACCCCGACCCCGAAGATGCCCCAGTCCATTGCCCGGCCGGAGTTCATCAAGGTGTCCAGATACATCGCCTGGTGCGCCCGGTGGAATCCTCCGACCCCGAAATGCACGATGCCCACCGTGACTTCGGATCTGTCGTAGCCCGGCCGCGCCACCCTCTCGTCGAGGTGGGACAGCGTCTTCTGAGTCAGCGGCATTGCTTTCACGCCGAAAACGATATGACCTCGACCGCCCTCCACCACAGTCCTGCGGCAAAAGCGGTCATCCAGGGGGCGCAAACAGTCAGTGCGGGCCGGTGGCGTGTCGGTATCGTGTCGGGATGACGGTAGATCGGTCGGTGTTCCAGGCCCTGGAGACCGCTGCGGCGAACATGACACCCACCGATCCGACGGGTGTCCCTCTCCGCGTGCATCTGGCCGGCCTGTACCTGTCCGCCGGTGACGCGGCCCAGGCCCTGCAACACGCCACCGGTGCCCTCGCGGCGTCCCCGCACGACACCACAGCTCTGTCGGTGGCCGCCGCGGCCGCCTCCGCGTCGGGAAACGAGCAGCTGGCCGAGGGGTACCGGGCCGTGCACGCGGCCCTCCTCGACGAGGGGTCGGGTGAAACCGAATTGCGGACGCACATGACGCCGGCTCCCAGCGCACAGACTCCTGCGCCCGGACCGGTGACCAACCTGTTCAGCCCCACCCTCGATCCGGTCGCCCCCGCCACCGGCTGGGACTCCGGCGATCCGCATCTGGTGACCCTGGCCGACGTCGCCGGCATGAGCGACGTGAAGCAGCGCCTGCACCGATCGCTGCTCGGCCCGATGCGTCACCCCCAGCTGCGCGAGGCCTTCGGCCAGCAGTTGCGCGGCGGCCTGATGCTGTGGGGCCCGCCCGGCACCGGCAAGACCTTCATCGCCCGCGCGCTCAGCGGTGAGCTCGGGGCCCAGTTCTTCTCCGCCACGCCGGCCGACATCTACGGCAGCTACTTCGGCCAGAGCGAGCAGAACATCGCCCGGCTCTTCACCCAGGCCCGTCAGGAATCGCCGGGAGTGGTGTTCCTCGACGAGCTCGACGCCATCGGCGGCCGCCGCTCACGGCGCAACACCGACCAGGCCCGGGCCGTGGTCAACCAGCTGCTCGTCGAACTCGACGGGATGACCAGCAACGACGGCGTCTACGTGCTCGCGGCCACCAACGCGCCGTGGGACGTGGACGAGGCCTTGCGCCGCCCCGGCCGTTTCGACCGCACCGTCCTCGTACTGCCTCCCGACGGCCCCGCCCGCGAGGCGCTGCTGAAGCTGCAGTTCGCCGGGCGACCCGTCGCTCCCGACATCGATGTGGCCGCCCTCGTGCGCGGCACCGAGATGTTCTCCGGCGCCGACCTGGTGCGACTGGTCGAGGCCGCCACCGAGCGCGCGCTCGAGCGTTCGATGCAGGTCGGCCTGGTCAGCCCGGTGACCAACGCCGATCTGCAGGGCGCGCTGCGCGACACCCCGCCCTCCACCCGGGCCTGGCTGTCCACCGCCGCGACCTACCTGGCCCACGCCGCCGGCGCGGGTGACGACTTCGACGAGCTCCGCGCCTACCTGCGCACGCACAAGATCGGCTGAGACTTGACCCTGGCGCCGGTCTGGGCGATGAACTCCTGGCACGACGGCACCTATCTCGGCACCTACCTGATCCCCACCCGCGTCGGCTGGGAGCGCTGGTACGACGCCCAAGGGGCGCTGGACGTCCGCAAACTGCCCCTCGCGCTCGACGCCGCCCCCGCCGTCCTGCACCGCCTCTCCGACCTGCCGGCGCATCTGCGCGGGCTGTCGCTCGCCGGGCTGAACGCCACCGACGACGACGTCAGGTTCATCGCCCGCCGCTGCCGGGAACTGCGCTGGATCGACCTGCGCGGCACCCACGTCACCGCCGCCGCCCTCGATGCCCTGGCGAAAATCCGCACGCTGCAGTACATCGGTGTCGACCCGCACCTGCTGCTGACCCGCGACCCGAACCGTCGCCCCCAGCTGGTCGCCGGGTCCACCGCCCTGGTGCCGGTCACCACCGGCGTCCCCGACCCGGACATCGTCGGCCTGCACGAGACCCTCCGTAAGGCCGTGACGAAGAGCCCGGGCTCCGGCGCGCACGACCCGGACGAAGCCGTGGCCCGCGCCCGCGTCCTTCTCGACGCCGAACAGACCGAGGCCGCCCTGGCCGTGGTGGCCACGTTCCTCGCCACCCAGGAGCCGGCCGTCCTGATCGTGGCCGCACGGTGCCTGCTCAAGCTGAACCTGCCGTTGCAGGCACTCGCCGCCCTGGCCCCGGCACCCCCGACCGGCGCCGTGCTGGCCTGGCGCTCAGTGGTTCTCACCACCCTCAGCCCACCCGAGGCCGCCCGGGTGGCGAAGGCGGCGCTCCGCGAGACCTTCGAGAACCAGGTAGCCGAATGGGCCCTGGTCTCGGCCTATCTCAACCGCGATCAGCTGGTGCTCGCCGAGGAGGCCCTGAACCTGCTGCGCTCACGTACCTACGACGACATCGACGAGGCCAAGCTCTCGGCCCGGCTGGCCCGGGCCCGCAAGAAATACGCGGACGAGGCCGCGGCCTGGCACCGGCTGCTCACCGTGGTGCCCGACGACGCCGACGCCCTGGCCGGTCTCTCGCGCTCACAGCGCTGCGCCCGACCGTACTCGTTCCGCTGGATGACGACGCTGAACCGGGCGGCCACCGCGGACATCGGCAAGTACGGACGCCTGATGACAGTCACCCTGCGCGGTCACCGGGTGAGCCAGTCGCTCGGCCTCTCCCTGCTGTCCTGGCCGGTTTTCCTGCTGTTGCTGTCGATCTGCGGGCCGTTCGAGCATCACGTCTGGGGCTGGTCGGTCGCCTTCACCCTGCTGGTGGGCCATCTCGTCACCCGGTTCATCTGGTGGCGCACACCCCGCGACATCCGGCGTACGATCCGGAACTCCGACCGGCTCACCGGCGAGCGCCACGGCCCGAGCCTACGGTGGCTGCTGATCAGTGCATTGATAGCGGCCGGTGCCGTACTCCTGATCCCGGCCAATCATGCAGCTTTCACGTCAGCTCCCGTCCATACCCCCGTCCGGGTTACCGTCAGCCAGGTGCCGCTCGAACCAGGCACCGCCCAGGGCTGAGGCCTGTTCCAGTTTTCCGGGCTCGGTGAAGTGGTGCCCGGCGCCGGGTATCAGGTAGAGCATGCTGGGCGCCCGCATCACGTTCTGCGCCTGCTGGTTCAGTTCCAGCACGGTCACGTCGTTGCTCCCGACGATCAGCAGGGTCGGGGCGGTGACCGAGTCCAGCGCCGGGCCGGCCAGGTCGGGCCGCCCGCCGCGCGAGACCACGGCCCGCACCGCCGACGGCCGGTAGGCCGCCGCCCCCAGAGCCGCAGCCGCGCCGGTACTCGTGCCGAACGTCCCCAAAGGCATTCCGGCCAAGGATGGTTCGCTCACGGCCCAGTCGACGACCGAGATCAGTCTCTCGGTGAGGAGCCCGATGTCGAAGCGGTACTCCGAGGTCTGGCCGTCGGCCTGGTCCTCCTCGTCGGTGAGTAGATCGACCAGCACGGCCGCCAGGCCCCGCCGGTTGAGCTCCGAGGCCACCGACCGGTGACGGGGGCTGAACCTCGAGATGTCGCCGCCGTTGGCGAAAAGCACTACGCCGTCAGGGCTCTGCGCCGGGTACTGATCGGGGAAGAGAATGTCCGCACCGAGCTCGACCCGGCCGGCCGGGATGCGGCAGGCAGCTGTCGTCGTGGTCATGGGGAGACTCCTGTCGGGTAGGTGTCCCGCGGGTTCGCCCAACACCCTGCCACCCGATGACAAGGTTGGGTATCCACCCGTAGGGCGACTTGCCATCGCGGCGTGACGCGCAAAACTGGGTGGGAACATCGACAGGAGATGGTCATGACTCTCACCGAACAGGAACTGGGCGAGGTCGTCGACGACCTGCGTACCGACTTCCCCGGGATGGACCGCGAAGCCCTGGACAAGAGCGTGCACAAGGCCGCATCCCGCGCACCGCACGACACCGCGAACCAGATCGAGCAGGCCGTGCGCATGCGGCTGCACCTGCGGCACCAAGGGGATCACTAATTCGTTTCACCCGTTCGACGGGCCGCACCATGATGGCCGCATGACGATCACGTGGCGCCGCGTCACCGAGGACGACTTCCCTCTGCTGCGTGCGTGGCTGGCCGAACCACTGGTGAAGCGCTGGTGGAACCACGAGACCACCGCCGAGGCGGTCGAACGCGACTTCGGCGCATCGGCCCGCGGCGAGGAGCCCAACCAGGACTGGCTGGCCCTCCTGGACCATGACCCGTTCGGCCTGATCCAGCGCTCGGCGTTCGCTGACTACCCCGAGTACCGTGACCCGCTCGCCCGGATCACGCAGGTCCCGCCCGGTGCGATGAGCCTGGACTACTTCGTCGCCACCTCCACCCTGCGCGGACAGGGCCTGGGCGTACGAATGATCTCGTCGATGGTCGCCAAGACCTGGGCCGACCACCCGGGCGCGCCCTGCATCATCGTCCCTGTCGCCGCCGGGAACCGCCGTTCCTGGCGGGCTCTGGAGAAGTCCGGGTTCACCCGGGTGGCTGAGGGCGACCTGGAGCCTGACAACCCGATCGACCCGCCCCACCACGTCGTGTACCGGCTCGACCGGCCTGCCTGATCGTCCTACGGAGTTTTGGGAACTTCGGCCATCACCGCATCGAACGCCGCCACGGCCGCACCGCGGGCACCGGCCATGTCGCGGTCGGGCACGAGTTCGAACGAGGCCGCAGCGAGCTGCTCCGCCCGCAGCTGGGTCGACTCGCGCACGGTGTTGAGGAACCACTGCCGGAACGAGGGGTCCGCCTCCACCACTCCCCCGCCGATGAAGTAGACGTCGGGGTCGGTGAAGTTCGCGGCGATGGTGAAGAGCTTGCCCATGGCCTTGGCCTGCTGCCCGAAGACGGCCAGGGCCAGCGGATCTTCCTTCTCGCCGTAGCCGCGCAGCATCTTGGCCGCGCGGTCGATGGGCTCGTCGGCGAGCGGGTGCCCGGGGAACTGGGGCAGCCAGTAAGGCAGCAGATTGTTCTTGATGCCGGTCAGGGAGGCGAAGCTTTCGACATCACCCAGAAATCCGCAGTTGCACCGCGGGATGGGCTGACCGTCCTCGAGGATGTCCTGCACGGGCAGCTGCACGTGCCCCAGTTCGCCGGCCATCCCGGCGGCACCCTTGATCACGCGCCCGTTGTCGACCACGCCCCCGCCGAAGCCGGTGCCGACAATGCCGGCGACGGACGACTTCTGCATCGCCTCCTCGGGCCCGAAGTACCGGTGGTGGGCGTACAGGGCGGCGGCATTGGCATCGTTGTTGTAGACCACCGGCAGCCCGAGCCTGCGCTCCAGGGCTGCGCGGATGTCGAAGCCGTGCCAGCTGACCTGCGAGAAGTTGGTCGCACCCTTGCTGGAGATGATCCCCGTGGCACTAGCCGGCCCGGGGGTGTCCAGACCGACCGCCCGCACCAGGGTCAAGGGTGTGTTGGTGATGCGGATGATGTTCTCGAACGAGTCTGCCAGCGCCTCGACGGCCAGCTCCGGCCCGTCGAGCACGCGGCTCGGGATCTCGACCAGCTGGTCCACCAGGAAGCTGCCGGTCGCGTCGAGAACGGTGGCATTGTCAGTGGTGCCCCCGTTGTCGAGCCCGACGACGACCCATGAAGCTGGTGTGCGAATACCCTCCGTCTGCGTCACGGGGCGAGCCTAGGGGCCCTGACGCCCCTGGGGAGAGGGCGGGAAGTCAGGCGTGTTGCCGACCTTGATCACCGGTTTTCGGTCGTGATGCTCTGGTACGGACGGTCGCACGGCCTCTCCGACGCGGCTCAGGGCACAGGCCGGAGCCAGGTCAGAGCACAGGTCAGAGACGATCGGAGCGGCGCCACAGGTCCCGTAGGAAGTACGGCAGCGTCACCAGCCGTCGCCCCATTCACCGTCGAGCTGTTCGCGCAGCCCCGGCCGGATGTCGTCATGGTGGAAGAAATCGGACGCCCGGTAGGGGATCCAGGCGGGTTCGGGATGCTCGGCGGCCACCGTGAGCGCGAACCGGTGGATGCCCATGTTCATGATGTGGTCGTGCCAGGTGTCGCGGCTGACCAGCAGCAGGCCGTGGGCGGGCGAGTAGAACGCCTGCCCCTCGGGCATGAAGCGGTGGCCACTGATCGCGGGCTTGCCGAAACCGACATATGGCATCAGGACCAGGAAGTCCGGGTCGGCCTCGATCGCCTCCAACGCGGCCTGCGCCGCGGCCTGAAGGTTCCGCAGGTTCAGGTGAATGGTGGCGCGGGCCAGGGCCGACTCCAGCACCGGCACGATGTCGTCCTTCGTGGGGCGCCGACCGAATCTCCCCGGCCTCCCACCCTGACGTGATATCCCCATCCGGGCACCGTAACCCGCGCCTTCACCGCCCCGGCCCCTCGCCCCGGCCACCTCACCCGTTCGCCGAAGCCATCGGCCGCGGTCCACCGACCATCGCCCGGACGACAGTCCCTTGTGAGAGCTTTACGCCGGAACGTGGATCAGCAGCTCGCCGTGCGGGATGCTGATCCAGCCGTCTTCGTGGGCGGCCCATTCCCGCCAGGCCGCGGCGACCGTCTCGAGGTCGTCCGCCGAGGCGTGCCCACCGGCCAGCAGTTGCTCGGTGATGGCCGAACCGGTGATGCGGTCGGCCCACATACCGCCCCACCAACCACGGGTCACGGGCTCGGCGTAACACCAGTTCGATGACGACACCGTGACATTCGTGGCCCCGGCCGCGTGCGCCCAGGCAAGAAGGTGCCGCCCGGCGTCGGGTTCGCCGCCGTTGGCGCGCGCAGTGGTGAGGTACATCGTCCGCCATTGGTCGAGTCCCGGCAGTTCCGGGTACCAGATGAAGCCGCTGTAATCCGCATCGCGCACCGCGACCACCCCACCCGGCCGGCAGACGCGGATCATCTCGCGCAAAGCCTGCACCGGATCTCCCACGTGCTGCAGGACCTGATGGGCGTGCACCACGTCGAAGGAGTCGGACGGGAGCGGCAGCTCGTGCACGTCCCCGACCACCAGATCCACTGTCCCACTACCGCTTCGCTGAACCTCCGCGCGCGTGTGAGCCAATGCGTCCTCCGTTCTCTCGACCGCCGTCAGCCGACCGGGAGCGACCCGCCGCGCGAGATCGACCGTGATCGTGCCCGGCCCACTGCCGATGTCGAGAACCTCCTGACCGGCCCGAAGATGCGGCACCAGGTAGCCGGCGGAGTTCTCCACCGTGCGACTGCGGTGCGACCGGAGCACGCTCTCGGCATGCCCATGGGTGTAGGTGGCTCGAGAAGTCATGTCCGACGCTAACCCGCGTGTTCGCACTCTGAGAAGAGTGTCTTGCATAGCGAGACAGAGTCGACCTTCCCCCGACGCACGGACGCCGCCCGGGTTACTGCTCAGCCGGTGAACCTGTGCGCGCGCCCGCGCTGTACCCCGGGGCAGACAAGATCACGCCAGTAACCCAGGAACCCCGATTCCCACCTAAGATGACATCTTTCAATGTCATCTTCCTGAGGGGCCTTTTGAAACTCGGCGAACACCTGACCCTCATGACTCGCGAGGAAGACCCGACCCATAAGCCCGCTCTGGTGGTTCAAGGCGGCGGGATGCGCGGAATCTACTCGATCGGTGCACTGGCGGCGCTTGAGGACGCGGGTCTGCGGGATGCGTTCTCGGTGGTCGTCGGTAGCAGTGCCGGGGCGATCAACAGTGCGTATTTCCTTGCCGGGCAAGCCAACGACGGCCTGCACATCTATCTCGACCATTTGTGCAGCAAGCGGTTCATCAACACCCGGCGACTGTGGCGGGTGGTGGACGTCGACTATCTGATCGACGACGTGATGCGCACCCGGATGCCACTGAATTTCGAGGCCCTGAAAGCAGCTTCCGCCGATTTGCACATTGTGCTCACCGACGCCGAGACCGGTGAGGCCCATGTCGTGAACGCGGACGACGGACACGACCTGCACGAGGTGATGCGGGCCACCGCCGCCCTGCCTGCCCTCTACAACAAGCGCGTCCTCGTCGGGAACCGCCGCTACATCGACGGCGGCATCGTCGCTCCCGTCCCCGTCGACCAGGCCTTCGCCGCCGGGGCCACCAGCGCTCTCGTCGTGATGACCAGGTCGTTCGACTTCCAGCAGAACGACCTCAGCGCGCCCATGCGCATGCTCGGCGTACTGCTGGCCCGGGGTCACGCACCGTTCGTGAAGGAGAACATCAGCCGCCCCAGTGAGCCGTACGCCCAGCTGCTCGCCCGGCTGAAGGTGGAGAAATCACTGACGTGGCGTTCGACGTGGACCGTGGCGCCGGAAGCCATGCCGGTGGACCGGACGAAGACCGACTCGGCCGTGCTGCGACACACGGCCGAGCTGGGGCGGGCCGACATGGTGGCGATGCTGCAGGAGGAGTACCGACCCGTGACAACGCCCTGAGCCGTCAGTTCCGGATCCGCACCTGACCGGTCACGACATTCCCGCCGTTCTTCCCCATGATCGCGCCTTCCCCGTCGGCCGCGCCGGCGGTCAGCGTCCACCGGTACGACCCGGCCGGCTGCAACCGGCCCTGCCGGTCCCGGCCGTCCCAGGCCAGGTCCCGGATGCTGCCGTCCGGCGACGTGCCGGTCAGGGTACGAACGGTCTGGCCGGACGCGCCGGTGACCGTCAGTTTCACCCTGGTCAGAGGCTTACTGACATCGAATCGAGGACGCCACAGCGCCTCACCTCCGGGGGTGAAACCGGCGGACGCGACCGTGCCGATCAATCGGGGACGATTCGGCTGGGTGAAGGGCAGACGTTGCACCTCCACCTCGCCCCGGTCACCGTAGCCGTGAGCGATCAGATGGTCGTCGAGCACGGCGTCGTCCCAGATTCCCGGCAGGGCAACGGGTTCGGATCCCGGCGTTCGCAGGTCCAGAAGGTGGCCACCGTTACCCGCCGTCTGGCCCGGCCGCGTCGACCAGAACAGCACCCCCTCGCCGAGCGCGATGTCCAACCCCGCATAGACGGCGCCGTCGGCGACACTCACCGTTCGCTGCTGACCGGTGCCCAGATCCCGCACCGCGATCGTGCTCTGATCGCACGATCCCCAGGCCACCGTCTGCCCCCAGACCGCGACCGGAGGTGCACCGACACCGCAGTTGAGCTGGACGTCGAGCTGTTGCGGTTCCGGGTTCTCGATGTCGTCCACCCAGATCTCACTGTCATAGGTGCCGGTCTCCTGGTGGAAGGACGCCTCGAGACTGTAGACGAGCGTCGATCCGAACAGGGCCCGGTCTCCGGCCTTGAACTCGACATCCGGAATCTGGTACGCCACATCACCGTTCGGCCGGAACACCTGGTTGTCGACGACAGCGTAGGGCCCGGAGACCGCCGGGTGCAGTTCCCAGATGTAGTCGTTCACGGTACCGACCACAGCCGTGACCTTTCCCCGGTCGACCAGCTGCCACTGCCGGGGATCATCGGGACCGACCACCAGCCCCCGGCCGGCCGAGAAGAAGATCTCCTGGCCGTTCATCACCGGTTGCTCCGCCACCGGCCCCGCACTCACGGGGAACTTCTTCGCCTTGGCAATCTGCAGTGTCGGCGTGCCGGAAACCGCTGCCTTCCAGACCGATCGGTGCACCCCGTCACCTGGTTCATCATCGGCGTAGTAGAGCGCGGAACCGGCCAGGGCGAAATCCTTGACCGGGCGATTCGCCGTGGGCACGGTCGCGGTCCGGATCGCCCTGTCACCGGGGCTGACGCTGTACACCCCGGCCGCCTTGTCCGAGCCACCCGCGGCGGTCAGGAACCGGTCGCCGACAGCGGCGAGCCCGCTGCTACCGTCCGGAAGGGCCACGGTGCGGGCTGTTTCACCGGTCACGATCCGCAGCTGCGTGGGCTGGTCAGGCGGCCGCTCCTCGCTTCCCTCCGGAACCGGGTCGGAGAGCAGGTAGCCGACCCCCGCCGTACCGGCCACCAGGTCAACGTCCCGCGGGTCGGTCTCGGTGTAATGCGTAGTTGCACCTTCCTCACGCGGCCTACTGTTGATCTTCCGTGGCTGGCCCGGCGCCTGCGAGTCCCAGGCAATGACATCCGGGCCCAGCGCAACGGAGGTGATCGTGTCGCTGGTCTCCAGAAGCGTTTCTGCCTGACCGGTTCCGAGGTCGATCAGCTTCAGTGCGAAGGTACGTGTCACCCCGTCCGGATCAGACTCGAACGGTTCGGGCAGAGGTGGGTCGGCCAGCGCCACCAGCACGCTGCTCCCGTCTGCCGCCAGATCCGCGGTGCCCTCACCCTCGGCCAGCAGCCGATAGATCTCCATCTCGCCGTTCTCCCCGCCGACGCCGGTGCCGGCGAGGTGGCGGTACAGCGGGAAATGCGTTTCGTCGGGCAGGTTGTAGGTGTACCGGAGAAGGGAATGCCAGGTGTACCAGCTGTCCCCGGTGAACGCCGTCGGCTGCGCCGTGGTGGCGTCGACGACGTCTTCACCCGTCAGAATGTTCGTGCGGTGCAGGCGCCAGGCGCTCGTCTCACCGAACCACGACGTGGCCGCGGCCCAGCCGAGCTGGTTGCCGGCCACGCCGAGCAGGGGACGTTCGTGGAAATCCCCGAACGACTGGATCGAGGGCCTCGGCGTCAGGACATCCCCCTCCACCCCGGTGAGGACGAGGGCATTACCTCTCTTCCACGAGTCGGTCTGACTGAGCCCTTGAATGACGGCGACCCCCTCGTCAGAGGCTCCGGCCAGACTCAGGGAGGTCGACAACGGATGGCCCGGCACCTGAGCACCCACTGGCCCAGCCGTCTGCCCAGCCGTCTGCCCAGCCGTCCGCCCAGCCGTCTGCCCAACCGTCTGCGCGCCCGTCTGCCCAGCCGTCTGCGCGCCCGTCTGCCCAGCCGCCTGAACAGCGATCTGCGCCCCGGCCGGCCCGTCGGCGCCTCTCAGCGGTGCCGCTGAGGCCGGCTGCGCCATCAAGGCCCCGCCCAGCCCCACCGCCCCGGCTATCAACCAGCCCAGGACTCGATGTGATCCCATATTTCCCCCACCGATTCAGGCGGTTGGGCCGGAAATGTCGGACGAGGGACTGAGTACGCCGATCGGGCAACGGTTCCGGGGTCCGGCCGCAGAAGACGACACCGAGCCTGAGCAGCTTCGGCGTCCGACCCGATGGTCCCGCTGTACCGCTCGGCGGCGCGTGGGCCGAACAGGGGGTTGCACCAAGTGGTCACCTCCGGCAAGCAACGCTTATGGACGTCGTTGAGCTGTGATCTGCTGGATCACCGGCAGCGCGCGCACGGCCTGGATGAGGTGCGCCGGGTCGCCGCCTTCTTCCACGAGCCGGTCGATCTCATTCAGGTCGCCCAGGATCCGTTTCTCGTTGGTCACCCACTTCCCTCTCGAAGCCGCTATTGCATGGGCATATTCGGTGAGAGCCACCGCGATGAGACCGAGTGCCTGGATCGAGCGGCCCTGCGCGACGTGGTTGTTCTCGGCGTAACCCAGATGCAGGTCAGCGCGACTACGCCACTGGTCCTGGGCTGCGCGCTGCAAAGCCTCGGGATAGGTCGCGACCTCAGGCAGGTTGCCGCGCAGCACCTTGTTGATCGCCAGCTCGGCCACGACCAGGTACGTCGGGATTCCGGCGAGGTGGAACATCAGTGGCTCGATGTCGAACTCACCGCGGTGCGCACGGTCCAGCTGGGCCTCGACGACATTCAGGTCGCGGTAATGGATGTCGACCTGCCGACCCTCGATGCGCAACCAGGCACCACCGTTGAAGACCCCACCACCCCAGCCTCCGACCTCGGAAGCCTCTCCCTCCCAGCCACTATCACGCAGGTCTTGCGGATCGAAACGACCTCGGTAGTAGATGCCCAGGTCCCAGTCACTGTCCGGACGGGCCGTGCCCTGGGCGCGCGAGCCGCCGAGCGTCACCGCCTCGATCCCCGGCAGAGTCATGAGCCGGTCCGCGACCCGATCCATGAAGTCGTCATCCGTCATGGACCTATCGTGACACGTTTCCGCAACTTAGTTTTCATGTCATTCGGCGGTGTAACCCTCGCCCTCCGGCCCGGCAACCCCAAGTAGGAAAACAAGCCCACATGGCATAGAATTCGAACAACTGTTCGATCCGACGGTGCGGGGGCGCGGTCATGCAGGAAAACGTGTTATCAGCCTGGC